>SLIY01000267.1 GCA_007135385.1 Leptolyngbyaceae cyanobacterium CSSed165cm_216 | reverse complement strand
TATTAACTAAGCGACTAAGAGTCTTATTGCTAGGGTGGAAAATTTTCTGGACCATTGTTCTGAGTTATTATGTAATTTCCAATTTGGGAGAATGATGAATGGCCACAGATGTTCGCAAGGAGACGGATAGTCTTGGCGAAGTTGAAGTTCCAGCCGATAAACTGTGGGGTGCTCAGACCCAGCGTTCGCTTGAACATTTCAGCATCGGCAAGGATCTGATTCCTCGAGAGATGATCGGTGCCTACGCTATCCTTAAAAAAGCTGCGGCGATCGCAAACCACAACAGTAATCGGCTTGCCGATCAGCCGTTCCATCTCATCATCCAGACCTGTGACGAGATCCTGTCTGGCCAGCACCAAGATATGTTCCCGCTGCATGTATGGATGACAGGCAGTGGCACGCAGTTCAATATGAATGTGAATGAGGTCATCTCAAACCGCTGCTGCCAGATCGCCGGAACGCCACTGGGGAGCAAGGCTCCGGTTCACCCCAACGATCACGTCAACATGGCGCAATCGTCCAACGACTCATTTCCCTCTGCGATGTACATTGCAGCTGCAGTCGGTGTGAAGCAGCGGCTAACTCCCGCCGTACAAGCGTTGCAATCTGCGATCGCCGCCAAAGCCCAAGAGTGGAAAGACATTGTAAAGATTGGCCGTACCCACATGCAGGATGCGACTCCGCTGACTCTAGGTCAGGAATGGTCGGGTTATGTGGGGCTATTGGCCGATAACCTGGAACGCATAGAGTCAGCCCTGAGCAATGTGTATCGCTTAGCCCTGGGCGGTACAGCGGTGGGCACGGGTATCAATTCGGCACCGGGTTTTGCTGAGTCCGCCGCTGCTGAGATTGCCAACATTACCGGGTTGCCCTTCGTCAGCGCACCGAATAAGTTCACGGTCCAGGGATCCCATGACGCCCTGGTTCAGCTTTCGGGTACGCTGCGCACACTGGCGGTGTCACTGTACAAGATTGGTAACGACATTCGTTTGCTGTCCTGCGGCCCGCGTGCCGGATTTGCCGAGCTAATCATCCCTTCCAATGAGCCTGGCTCCTCAATTATGCCGGGCAAGGTCAATCCGACTCAGGCCGAAGCGCTCACCATGATCGCTGTACAGGTGATGGCTAACGATGTAGCCGTAGGCTTTGGGGGGGCTAGCGGGTATCTCGAGATGAACGTCTACAAGCCGTTGATCATCTTCAACATTATGCATTCCATTGCGATCCTGGCGGATGGCTGCACTAACTTCCGTAAGTTTCTGGTTGAAGGCACGCAGCCCAATAAAAAGAAAATTGATGAGTATGTCGAGCGTTCACTCATGCTAGTGACAGCGCTATCGCCGGTCATTGGCTATGACAAAGCCTCCGCAATTGCTCACTATGCCATGGATAATGACCTGACCTTGAAGGCATCTGCATTGAAGCTCGGGTTTGTCACAGAGGACGTATTCGACCGAGTTGTTGATCCAGCGAAGATGGTCGAGCCCTACGTGGCTGAGTAGGTCAAAGCTCGTTAGACATTACAAGCAAAAATTCATCTAGTCTGAGGAATAATCCATGACAAGTCCCAACACTTCTACTGATAAGCGGGGCATTGAGATCCTGCACGATCCCTCCCTGAATAAATCCACCGCCTTCAGTGAGGCCGAGCGCCAGTCATTAGGTCTGGTCGGTTTGGTTCCTGACACAACGGAATCAGAAGACATCCAGCTTCGGCGGGTCTTGCAGCAGCTTGGCCATAAAAATACCGATCTCGACCGCTACATCTATCTCGTTAATCTGCTTGACCATAACGAAACCCTCTTCTACCGGACAATCATGTCCGATCCCGCGCGATTTCTGCCCATCGTCTATGATCCAACCATCGGGGAAGCCTGCCTCAAGTTCGGGCACATTTTCCGTGGCCCCAGAGGGATGTACCTGTCGATTACGCGCCGGGGAAAGGTGAAGGAAGTGCTTCGCAACTGGCCTGTTAAGGATGTGCGGTTTATCTGTGTCACAGACGGCGGTCGCATTCTCGGCCTAGGCGATCTTGGAGCCAACGGCATGGGGATTCCGATTGGCAAGCTTCAGCTTTACACGGCGGCGGCGGGGGTCCCCCCCCAGGGTCTGTTGCCCATGTATTTGGATGCCGGAACCAATAACGAGCAGTACCTGAACGATCCGCTGTATCTAGGTCTGCGCCAGCCACGCCCCTCCACGGACGATCTCTATTCCTTTGTAGACGAGTTCATGGAAGCCGTTCAGGAGGTATTTCCCCACTGCTGCGTCCACTTTGAAGACTGGACAGGAGTCGATGCGGTGCACCTGCTGGAGCGTTACCGAGACCAGTATTGCGTCTACAACGACGATGTACAGGGCACCGCCGGCATTACCCTAGCCGGCATGATCAATGCCACTAAACTGAAAGGAAGTCAGTTAAATGATGAGAAGTATCTTTTCCTGGGGGCGGGCTCAGCGGGCATCGGTCTAGCCAACCTGCTTTGCTCTGCTTTGGTTGACCAGGGGCTGACCCTAGAAGAGGCTCAGTCACGGGTACACATGTTTGATGTGAATGGATTGCTCGAATCCACTCGTACGGATCTGGTGGACTTCCAGAAACCTTACGCCCATCCCCATGCACCGACCAAAGATTTTGTCGCGGCAATCGAGAGCATCAAGCCCACGACTATTATTGGCGTTAGCACAATCGGGGGGGCCTTTACGCAACAGGTGGTCGAAGCCATGGCCCGGATCAATGATCGTCCTGTGATCTTAGCCTTGTCAAACCCCACGGAGCACGCCGAGTGCACCGCAGAGCAAGCCTACAGATGGTCAAAGGGCAAGGCAATCTACGCCGCTGGTGTGCCATTTCCCCCCGTCTCCCTGAATGGCGAAACCTTCCTGCCCGGACAGGCTAACAACTTTTATATCTTTCCAGCGGTGGGCATGGCAATCTACGCTACAAAAGCCAAACGTGTGAGCGATGAGATGTTTATCGAGGCGGCCAAAGCAGTTGCCGATCAGGTACCAGAGGACTTACTAAAACAGGGTTTGCTTTATCCACCCCAATCCAACATTCTCGAAACGGAGATTGTTACCGCAGCCCGAGTTGCAAAGTTGGTTTTTGATACGGGCCTGGCACGGGTTGAATGCCCGGATGATATGGATGCATTCATCCGCAGTCATGTCTACCAGCCAGAATACAAAAGGCTGATTTGAAATTTCGGATGCACGCCTAGAGAGGAGGTAGCCTAAGAGGATATTTGGAAAGTATAGCGGTTCCTAGACGCATGAGGTACACCTCGATTGAGGAAAGCCTTGGGGTTAAAAGGCTTGGGCAATTAACCTGTACTCCATCCGAATGAGAACCGCTATAGCAATTAGCACTCAAGCGATACCCGTACAGGGGAAAGGCTTTCTAGGTATTAGGCTTAGACTAACAACCTCTTTAACCGTCGAGTGGTCATCAGCCTGCTGCGCTTTTTGGCCAAGCTAATGATCGCCCAAATCTAGATTGGCCCAATGTTTTTTGCCCATTGTCATTGGCGTGAACGTTCTGATCTTGGTGTCGCAGCGGTTTCAACCGCCACATTTCAAGATTTTGTCAGTCAATCAGGTTCTCTGGCGGTTCAGCCGTGGGCAGTTGGGGCCGGTAGCTTACCATCATCATCTTGATGAAACTGGCTAAGGGCACGGCCAAAATAAAGCCCAAAAAACCCGCGACTTTGCCGCCGACCAGCAGCGCTACAATCACCCAAACCGGATGCACTCCGGTCAGCTGTCCCAAAAATCGAGGGGCGATGCCGCTCTCGACCACCTGATCGATTAGGACGGCAATCAACAGCACCCGTAGGCCCAAGCTGATGCCTTTGAGCGAGACCAAAAGGGTCACTAGAGTAATGGCGATCGCCCCCCCGTAGGGAAATAGCGCCATCAACCCAATAAACCCCCCAAACAAAAGGCCAAAGGGAACCCGAAACAGCATAAAGGCTATGCTCATTGAGACCCCCAACGTCAGGGCCACGGCCCCCTGACCGATAAAGTAGTTTTGAAAACTGCGGGGCAGGGCGGTGCGCACATTGACCCTGAGACCCGGCGGCAGCCATGACAGCAGGCCGTTCCATACCTGGTCTCCCCTCGACACCAGATAGATCGTGATCACGAGGCCCAGCCCCACTTCTAAAAGGCCGCCGAAGGTGCCCAAAATCAGCTCTGGCAATCTAACGGTGAGGGTCTGGGCCTCGGTGGAGAGGTGATCGGCGATGGCGGGCAGCATCTGATCGATATTGATCGGAATATTGCGTTGCGCGGCCCAGTCGTGCAGAGCTTCAATTTGAGGAGCCGCCGTCTTTTCCCACAGCTCTAGGGTGGTGGCCAGCTGTTCGGACTGGTGAATCAACACCGGAATCACGGTCATCCCCACCAAAACCGCCCCCAGCAGCGCCCCCAGTAAGACAATCGCCGTGGCCAGATTGCGCTTTAGCCCCAGGCGCTGGAGCCCCCGCAGCGGGTATTGCAACAAAAATGCCACAATCGCCCCCACCACCAGCAGGGTAATCGGCGTTTGAAAGTAGCGAAAAATAAGCAGCAGGCACCAGGCATTGAGCAGCAGCAATGGCAGGGTCAAGCGCCAGGCCAGCCACCGAATGACTCGCTTTGTCAGCAACGGGGATTTGAGCATGGCTAAATCCCCAGCGGCGCAATTGGTTCAATCTCGGGCACGGTGCCGCCCACCTGGGTGGTACGCAACACCAGCACGGTGGCCCCCCGCTTGAGAAAGGTTGTAATCACCGTATCGCTGGCCACCCGGGGCAGCACCGTGCGCCAGCTCACTACGGCGGTGGCCAACTGCTTGACGGGGTCATCTTCGAGGCTGCTGCCCAGCCTGGTTTCATGGTTTTGCCAGTCGGCCCGGGCGGTGCCCCAGGGCAGCAAATCGCGCTTGAGCGACTGGGCGATCTGCTTTAGCTGCTTGGCCTGACCTACCTGGTCGGGGTGGGCCTTAAACCAGGCCGCCGGGTCGGCCATGGTGGCGGTGGCGCGGTTGAGCTGCTGCAGGGCGGCGTAGAGCGCCTGGTTAGAGTCTTGGGCGCAGTTGTTAGCGGGGCCGACGTAGGTGATGCCGGTGCCGTCGCCCGTGCGGTAGCGGGCCATCATGATCTGGAGCTGGTGCAGCAGCCGATCTAGGGGGTAAATGGCAACACCGTCGATGTCGTAGCGGCTGGTGAAGGCGTCGAGCTTGATCACGATGTCGCGCACTGGGCGCAGGTTGAGGCAGCCGTACTGGCGATCGCCCATGTAGCTTGACCAGTGATGGCGGCAGGCAATCAGCCCGTCGCCATTTTGGGTGTAGACCTGAAAATACTGAATCTCTAGCCGCAGGTCGTCGGTCAGAGGCTCTTGCACCACCTCCGCCAGGCCGTAGGCAAAGTGGCCAAAATAGACCGGCCCCCGGGCAGCTGGCTCGGTCATTTGGCCGCCCACGCCGCCATAGACATGGTTGAGCAGCAGGCGATCGCCCAGATGGAAGGTGGGCGAGATCTTGTCGCTGGCCCGCAGCAGCACCGAGC
The DNA here is from genome assembly GCA_007135385.1 of Leptolyngbyaceae cyanobacterium CSSed165cm_216. GTDB lineage: Bacteria > Cyanobacteriota > Cyanobacteriia > Phormidesmidales > Phormidesmidaceae > Nodosilinea. Next base: position 10,196 of record SLIY01000267.1, on the reverse strand, counting down.
TGATGGTGCCCTTGGCCCCTGCCACCGCCCAGGAGACGTTTTTGAGATAGCGGTGGGTGGCAGTTTTGCCGACAATCTCGCGATCGGGCGTCAGCGCCAGCAGGGGGCGGGGGGCCAGGGCCTGCACCACAAACCGCCCGCTCTGATCGGACGCGCCGTAGAGGTACCAGCCGCCCCCATTGCAGGGCGATTGCTCTAGGTTTTGGTGGCTAGAGGGGCGCAACCCAAAGAGTTTGGGCTCCACCTGGGGCAGCCACACCTCGGCCTCAGGGCCATCGAACTGGCGGGTGACTTTGTTGAAGTGGCGAATCCGATAGAGGACGCCGTCAGCGGTGGTTTGGCTGGGGGCGACAAATTGGGCGATCGCATAAAACCGCCCGCTGATCTGGGTCGGGTCCTGGTCGATCAAGACCTGCGTTACGCCTCTCCCCGCCCCTTTACCTGCTTCAGCCGCGGCCACCTGTACCGAGCCATTCAGCATGACCACCACGTTGTCCGTCGGCCTGGCCCCGGCCAGCGACTCCAGCGGCCCCACCCGACGCCAGCCATTCAGCCGCTCGGGCACCACCTTGCCCTGACGGCGACTGTACTCGGCATCGGCGCTAAAGTGCAGGTCTCGGGTCACGGTGTTCAGGTACTGACTGACCCAGGGCGTAGCTTGCCAGGTCAGCCAGACCCGTTGCCCCACCAGCTGGCTATGGTCACTGGGGGCATGGTGCACCTCCAGCCAGACCCCATCCTGGGGTTGTCGCCGGTCGGGGGTGGGCAAAATCAGTCGTCCCATCCAGGGGGCGATGGGGCGATAGTGGGCCGCATCGCCCCCTGGATAGGCCCGGTCGAGGGGATAGGTCTGCGGCTGATTAAATATCCCTTGCTGAGCCTGGCTATAGCTGCTGGGACTGGGAGTTGTGCTGGGGCGCACCAGCGGCAGCCTCTCCTGCAAAATGCCCGTCACCCAGTCCACCGTCTGCTGGAGATGGGTACGGCCATCGGGCAGGCGCTGGTCGGGGTCGAGCACTCCCCCCGGCGTCTGGTGCCCCACCGGCCCCAGGGAAATAAACGTCACCTGCCCCCGCTTTTTGGCCCGGTTCCAGTAGGATAGAGCCATGATCTTCCAGCGCTTGGGAAACAGCACCGGCCCAGTGCGTTCCACCGGGTCTTTATCGCCCACCAGGTGGTAGATGTGACCCAGCCTGAGAATGTTGTTGTGGCCGCAGAAAACCCCCGCCAGGGAAATAATGTCAAGGGGGCTATCTAGGGCCTGTTGCAGCAGGGGGGCGGCCCCCATAGAAATTTCGCCGCCGCCGCTAAAGCCCAGCAGCGTGACCGGCACCTGGCTGCCAGGTCGATAGCCCTCATCGATCAAGCTGTCATAGATGAGCTGGGCCATGCCCCGGTTATAGACCGGGCCATAGCGCTTATCGGCAGACACCAGCACCACCAGCAGATTGCGAATGTTGATCAGCATCCCCAGCATTTTGAAGAAGCGCTTCGATCGCAGCCAGGTCACCAGTCGCCAAAACGCCGACATGGGCCGATTGGCTACCAGGGTTTTGTTCAGCACCGAGTAGGGCATAATGCCCCGCACAATCACCATGTCTGGCAGGGCCTGGCCCAGGTCGCTGAGAAACTGCTCCGCCTCTGGGGCATAGGTGGACTTAAACTGACCAATGCCATCGAGGTAGACGATATAGCGGCTCGCCTGGGTTTGAGGCAACGGCTCTTCGGTACTGCCCGGCGGCACTTTGAGATCGACCCGATCGCCGTACCAGCCGGCCCACCAGCCCAGCGACTCTAGAGGGCTCAGCAGGGCCGCAATCAGCAGCGCCACCAGGCCAATCAGCAGCAAATCTGAGACAACCCGCTCGGTCATCGCCCCCGTGGCCGATGCCAGCAGAGGCTGTAGCTGGGGCACCACCATCAGGGGCAACAGCACTACTCCCCCAAGGACGGTGCCCCTAGGTTGACGAAAAACGTGCATCATATCGGTTTCCTTTGCCAATTTCTGGGCCAATCCCTGGGTCACTGGCTCGGGCCAGATGAGTTGTCAGAGCCCTTGGTGAAGCTGCTCTGCACTGTCTGCTCTAGCTGGCGCAGGTTGGTGATCAGTGGGGCTCCGGCCACGGAGTTAGAGACCCAGTGCCCCAGGGCGATCGCCGGGCGGCCAACCGTCCGCTGCATGATTTGAAACACCACCCAGCCCAGCAGGGCACTGCCCAGTACCTGCCAGCGATCGAGCTCAGTCACCACGCTGAATCCCCGCACAAAGGCCAGCAAACTCCAGACCGACAGCACCACGTTGAGTGGCACCCCCAGGTAGGGGATGGCCACCAAAAAGCTCCAAAGCAGGGGGGCATAGGCCAGCCCCAGCACCCGAAACACCTTCAGGAATGAAACATCTACTCCGTATAGCAGGTGGCTCACCCCCCACACGCTCAACATCCAGAAGGCAGCACTAAAGGCAAAGAGCAGAGCGGCAATGCCCAGACTCAGCACAAACCGAATTGGTTTGACCTGGTTTAAAAACAACACAATGGCCTGGCCAATACTCTGGGATAACCCGGCCAGCACAATCACTGCGATCGCCAGTAGGGTGCCATTGGCATGGGTCTCAATGGCTTGAAAGGCTTCGGGGTGGAGGGCATTGGCCCCCTGCACCAACCTCCAAAACTGGTCCAGGCTATAGGTCATCTCCGCAGGCATTTTAGTGCTCCCCCCTTTGGTTGGTACCGCTTTGGTTGGCACCGTTCGGGGTCAGCAGTGGCTCTGAGGTCGCCCCCCGCACCCAGATTTCCTGCTGGGGCACCCCAATGGGAATGCCGTGATTGTCCAGGGCCAGCTTAAGGCGGCAACGAAACTCGCGCTCCACATCCCATTGCTTCAGGGGCTGGGTTTTAATCAAGACCCGCACCGCCACCCCGCTGGGGTCAAACCCATCGATCCCCAGCACCTGGGGTGCGTCAAGCATCAGATCCTGCCAGTCTGGATCGTCGTGCATGGCCTCGGCCACCTGAAGAATGAGCTGCATCGCTTTGAGCATATCGCTGTCGTAGGGAATCGGCACCGACAGATTGACCCGAGCCCAATCCTTTGATAAGTTGCGCACCGAGGTAATCATACTGTTAGAGATGGTGATCAGCTGACCGCTGCCATGGCGCAGTTGGGTACTACGCAGGTTCATGGTTTCGACGGTGCCGTCGAGATCGCCAATGACAACGACATCGCCAACGGCAAACTGATCTTCTAAAAGAATTAAAGCTCCCATGCTAACGTCTTTCATCAGGTTTTGAAAACTCCAGGTGATGGCAAACCCTAAAATGCTGGCCCCAGCCAGCAATGGTCCCAGGGGAATGCCGAGGTCATCCATGGTGAGCAAAATACCCAGGGCAATCAGCAAACAGGTGACCAATCCCGTCAGCGCCCGGGTAAAGGTGGGAAGGCGTCGAGCTTTGCGGTAAGAGGTCGAGGATCGGAGCAAATATCGATTGGCCCAGGCTTGGATATGCCTCTCTATGACGATGATACTCAGCCGATTTGCCACCGCCACCAGCAGCCAAATCAGCAAAATGGATAGGGGCCTGAGTAGTAGCCAGTACCCCGCACCTCGAGTAAGCGGAAATAAAATTAGGCCGGTGGAGATGCCCCCAATCCAGAGGGTGACCTGCAACCATTGCAGGAGCAACTTGTGAAACGCAATCCGTTGCTGTCGCATCACTCGCCAGTCGAGAGCGGTCGCGGCTGCCGCCGCTGACTCCGCCGCTGATGCCGCGATCGCTACCTCCGTCAGGTCAGACGTGATGTCAGAAAACTTCTGTTCTTGGGTGAGGTCACCCCCGTTAAGCTGGGTAGCTGGAGACGGCTGGCTGCGATCGCCATTGTCATTGGCGTCTTTGTCATGGGCAACCTCGGCGACCAAGGCATCGGCCGCCAACGCTTGCTCTAGGGCCTGCCACTGTCGCTGATAACGCCGTTGCAGCTGCCAAATCGCCAAGCTCAAACAGATCACCGTTAGCCCCAGGCCCGCCGCCAACAACCCCTGCTGACGGAGATGCTCTGGCTGACGCTCCTGCTGGGCCCGCAGCAGACCTGCTTCGATAATGTCAGTCCACTGGTTGGCCAAGTTCTCTGGGGTGATCCCATGCAGGGTGGTGTCCAGGTCAGTGACCGTAAGCAGTACCGTATCGTCTAGGGCAGCGTCATCAGCAGCCACAATCACTATCTGATTGTTTAACTTGCCTACCCTAACCTGTAGGGAGTCGGAGGCGAAACCGTTTCTCACCAAATTTTGTAGCTTGGTTTCAATTTGCCTGGTTCGACCTTGCAGGGGCAGGTGAGGGTCACCGTTGCCACCGCCTGGCTGGTTGGCGGCTACCGCTGCAATTTCAAATAGCCGAATACCGTCGAGGTGTACCGGTCGATAAACAACACCGTTAACGCTCGGTTGCAGTAAGGCAGCAGATTCAGCCAAAACCCCTTCTACTTCCGATAGGGGCGGCGCTTGGCCTAGGACTATATAAGGGGTAAGCAGAGTGAGCAGCAGAGCGCAGAGACCCACACAAATAAATTTGAAAGATCCCTTCTTCATATCTTCGGTGGATTGGGTTTGCTAGGCTACAAAAACTTAACACGGCGCTTTTTAACAGCGCCTTGGGAGCGGCAACTATCGACAATCTAATGTCCATGCCCCAGGGGCTCCCTGCGGATATAACATACCTTAAATCAACTAAGCCAAAAGGTGATTCTGCTGTTTTGTTTACTTCTGTGCCCTGTGAAATACTCCAGTCCAGTCATGGCGAGATTCAGCTCAAGATTCTGATGCTCAGCCAGAGCGACTACGCCGCTACCCTCCAGGAGATGATCTACGCCATTGATGGCGTCTCTCGAGTCAAGGTGAGACCCGCCATGCCTGCGGTGGTGGTTTACTTTAAGCAAGGGGTTTTATCCGAATCGGACTTCAAAGAGGTGCTGCTCAGTCTGGTGCAGCAGGCGGCGAATCTGCGCTGGGCCAGGGCAATGACGGCGATTTTGCTGCCCGGCTATAGAGCCATCACCCTCAGCCCCTACGAATTTACTAAGATCTTGCAGATCAGCCAGTGGATGCAGCGCCCCGCCGCCGCTGTCACCCAGCTGCTTGAGGAGGTAGAAAACCCCCTGAAGCAGCTGGTGAATCAGGTGGTGTCAGACGCGGTAGTCGATGACTTGTACCGGGCCTACGACAGAGTTACCCTGCTCTGGCCCCAGCTGAGCCAGGCAGACCCAGCGCCCCCCTACTCAAAAACTGGCCTGAAAGCTGGCTCAGAAACGCTCCAAGAGGGCGATCGCAAAACCACTGCCCTGCGCCATCCTCTGCTGGCAACCACCGGCTTCGAAGGCGGCATTGCTGGGTTGTTAGATGTCGTAGGCGAAGTCACCAACTCAGCCTTGCTGGTCTTGCTGGCGCTGACCACGATTCACCAGGTGGGGGAGTGCTACGGCTACTGCCCCAGCAGCGACCTCGAACAACAGTTTGCCTGGTCAATTCTCAAGGTGGCCGTGGCCGGTGATGCAGGGGATCGCCAGGGGGCGATCGCCGACCTGCACCAGCTCCAGCGCTTTCTCTACCGCCAAACCCTCGACGACAGGGTCGATGACACCCTCACCGAAGGGGTCGAAAAGAAGCTGGTGGAAGTGGTGCTCGAAAGGGCGGTCAGGCGAATGGCGGCGACCGCAGCGGAAGACTGGATACCGGTGGTCGGCACCGTGATCAACATTAGGCTCAACCTGCACTTTCTATCGACGGTTTTGATCGCCGCCTACCGCGAATTTCAGCTCCGCTGGCTGCTCGATCACCAGCGACTGACAGTTTAGTGGATGGGTTTACAGCTCAAGGTTTAAGGTGCGAGGCATGCCGTAAACCCTAAACCCTGTACCCAACCCCTAGCCCCAAAACGGCAGCGCCATCACCCAGGGGCCTAACTGGCTAGACACTCCTGACATCAGGCTGTGGGTCAAAGGCAGACTGTCGATCACCATGGCGGCGGAGAGCAGCATCATATATAAGATGGAGTACTTAAACAGCCCTTTGGCCAGGTCGCGATCGGAGGGCGACTGCAACACCTGCCAGGCTTTTTGCACGAAGATACCGCCCAGCCCCAGGGCTGCCAGGGCATAGACCACCCCCGTGGTGTCGAGGGGATAAGTCAGGGTCAGGGTTAGGGGCACTAGACCCAGGGTGTAGTACCAGATCTGGCGGGCCGTAGACTCGTTGCCCACGACGACAGGCATCATCGGCACATTGACCTTGGCGTAGTCATCTTGAATCAGCAGGGCCAAACCCCAGAAGTGGGGGGGTGTCCAGATAAAGACAATCAAAAAGAATAGCCAGGCCGACAGACTCAGATCCCCCGTCACCGCCGCCCAGCCTACCAGGGGCGGCATGGCCCCCGCCGCGCCGCCAATGACAATATTTTGGGGTGATGACCGCTTTAGCCAGTAGGTGTAGACAACCACGTACAGAGCAATGCCCACCATGGCCAGGCCAGCGCTGAGCAGGTTGACGAACACCGCTTGCAGGCTAAACGAGAGCGCCGCCAGCAGCCCGGCAAAAATTACGGCATCGCGCACTTGAATGCGGCCGGAGGGGATAGGGCGATGACGGGTGCGCTCCATGGCATAGTCGATATCGCGATCGTAGATGCAGTTGATGGTCTGGGCTGAGGCCGCTGCCAGGGTGCCACTGAGCAGGGTTACCAATAGCAAAACTGGGGCGACGCGACCGGCCCCGGCCACCCACATCGCCGCCGCCGTCTCGATCAGCAGCAGGGGAATAATTCTCGGTTTGGTTAGCTGCCAGTAGCTGTGCACCACCTGCCCTAGGGAGTTGTGGTGCCGCAGTGTGTCGGTTGCCATGGTCGGTTGAGGTTGAACTGTCGTTTGCGTCATACAGGCAGTCCTGGTGAGAAAACATCTTGGAATGATTGGTGGCGTACTGGGTCACTGCAGTTACCCAGAGGAATCTTGCCCCTCGATCGCAACCTTACCCCGCTGGCGCTGCTTCAGCTCATAGAGCCCAAACAGCCCCGCCCCCAACGCCAGCGGCGCAAAGTAGTAGATTAGACGGTAGACCACCAGTGCCCCCAGTAACTGATTTGAGGCGATTGGCGGCGAGATCAGCAGTAGCAGCACCGTGCCAAATACCCCCAGACCGCCGGGTACGTTGCTGATGATGCCCGCCACCTGGGCCAGCAGATAGCTGCCAAAGAAAATAAAGAAGTTAAGACCAGCATGGGCGGGCAACAGCACATAAAACACCGCTGCCGCCAAGATCCAGTCGCAGGAGGTGACAAAAATTTGCGCCAGAGAGAGCTTCAGCGGTATGTGGGGCAGCACAAAGCCCCTGAATTTAAACGATCGCCGCCGCACACTGACCACAAACAGGTAGGCGACCATAATCGCCAAAAACAAAATCCCCAGGGGGTGCACGGTTCTAAAGGGCAGGTGCAAAATGCCCGGCACCGACAGCGGCTCGATCGCAAAGATCACCCCGCCGACGGCGAACAGGCCCACCCAAAAGCTGAAGTTGCAAAAGGCAATGATCTGGGCGATTTTGCCAGGGGGGAGGCCCCACCGAGAGTAGAGCCGGTAGCGAATGGCGCTGCCGCTGAGCAGAGCAAAGCCGACGCTGTTGCTGATGGCGTAGCTGATCACCGCCACCAGGGCGGTCTTGCGGTAGGGCAGGGGATGGCGCACGTACTGTAGCGCCAGGGCATCGTAGCCGGTCAAAAAGACGTAGTTCAGCACTGTGAGCAGGGCCGCCAACCCCAGGGCCGAATTCGGTATGGCGGTAACGCTGCTGACAATATCTTGGAAACTGTACTGCTTAAATTCGCTGCTGATCGCCCAGATCGACAGGCCAAAGAGCACCACACTGAGCAGGATCGGCGCAATGCGTCCCACCTGGCGCAGCACCTTAGTCAGGGTAGTGCTGAAGAACTCGGCCCCAAAGTAGTCTTGCAGGCGATCGCCCGAGTCAGCCCGGGCCAGGGCCACCACCACGCTGGGCATATCCGCCAACCCCGAATAGACCAGGTAGCGCGATTCCCACTGGGGGTGAAATTTATCTTTGTAAGCCCGCAGCCCCTGAAAATTGTAGAACTGGTTGAGGTGATCGTAGAGATAGTGCACCCCCTTCTCCATGCGGGGGGCATCGGTGGTCTCACCTACCCCAGAAAATACCACCAGGCCCAGGTTAAACCCGTCGTAGCCCTGCTCTTTGCAGCGCTGTAACAGCGAGGTAAACAGAAAGTCCATGGTGCCGCGCTCTATATCCTTGCGGTGGCGCATCAGGTCGATGGTCGCCTCGTTGCGCCGGTATTCCGGAATCAGGTTGGCAAAGGCCCTCGGGTTGCCCTCGGCGTCTTCAACTACTGCAATGGTGCAGCCCTGGAGGTAGTCGTGGTCAAACCAGCCTAGGGAAAATCGCTTCTCGGCCCCGTGCATTTCTGTTAGCCATTCGTCGCTGATCACCCGCAGGTCGGCCAGGCGGTCATCACTGACCGGCGGTGGGTAGTAACTCACCCGGTAGCCCAGTTTGGTGAACCGATTCATGGCGCTGCGCAGATTGCGACCAGCTTTGCCCTCCAGAGTGAACTGGTGCAGATCGATCACGGCCTCTTCACCGATCTTGAGGGTGCGAAAGCCCAGGGATTGATAGATCTCGACCCACCCAGGCTGGGTCTGATAAAAGGCCGGGCGCCAGTCGTTGCGGGCACAAAACTCCCGAAAGCCGACAATCACCTCCTGGCGGTCAGATTCTGGCCCGATGGGGTCGCCGAGGGCGATCGCCCCCCGCCCCTTTGGTACGTAGGCAATCACTGACTGCCCTGAGGGGCTGAAGTAGTAGGACTTGTCATCGAGCAGGGTAAACCGCGCCAAAGACGACTGCCCGTACTGCTCGACAATGGCCCGCGCCCGCTCTCGCTCTTCCTGGCTGGCGGCCCCCCGGTAGATCACCGGGCGAAATAGCATCCAGATGGCGTAAAGAATCGTCACCGTGCCGACCAGGTAGATCGACAGGCTAAAGTAGTGGCCCAGGCGCGAGGTGGGATCTAGCCCGCCACGGTCGAGGGTAAAAAACATGGCCAGGGTATGGCCGAGGGCCGCCGTCAGGCTAAAGGGGTTTGAATAGTGGCGATCGAGTAGCCAAAACCCCAGGGTGCCGTAGGCCAGCACAAAGACAATGGCCCCCACTAGCAGCCCCAAGCCCTGCACCACCGACGGGCGATCGGACTTAGCCGTAAACACCGGCCGCAACCACAACAGCTGAAGCAGCAGCACCAGAGACAGGAGCGCCTCAACCAAATCTGGCCCTTTTACCAGGTGAAGGGCGATGGAGGCCATCAGCAACCCCATCGTCAGCAGCCAAGCTGCCCGCTTCCGCCGCAGCAAATTTGCCGCCAGCGTCAATAGAAAGAAGCCGATCAGCGCTGAAAATACGTGGGCACCGGCCTGCACTTCCACCGGAACTATCCGCTCTAGCCAGGCAATGTGCTCTGGCAGACCAGGCCCAGGAGTGACAGCGGACACCAGATTCACTATCCCCACCAGGGTGGTGAGAATAGCTGCTGTCCAAATGCCAACACGGGTGGCAGAGGCTAATCCTTGATGTCGTTCCTGACTCAGCACTAACGTTCTCTCACCTACTTCTCTCACTTACAAATTGTCAAATCCCCTCAGCGCCTGACTGTACAAGTTTCATGCTGTACTTCCCCTCAACAAGGAGCAGGGAGATCATGGCGATACACTTCACCCGAATGAATCTTGCTATAGGTAATTGTCAATGATTAGTATTAAGCAAAGATTCAGTATCAAGCAGGCTGGATCTTTCAAACTATCTAGCAAAGTAGCTGATCTATCAAGGTTTCCCAGATGTGAGAATATTGCCTGCCTAGAAATTCACTTTAGAAGCTTACACTACAAAAACAGATCTTGCAGTAGTTTCTGAAACATGTATCGCTCGGTCAATCCCTAAGATCGTACCCATACCCCATCATTGTTAGTAGAGCCCAAAAACTATTGCCACCGAACAAACCCAATTCTTGACTATGTCAAGCCTATTTCAGAATTTGTAGTTTTCCTTGTCTTGAGTTTTTCTTAAGGTTACGCCGTATCCCTTGATGTGGATTTGCCCTTGATGTGGATTTGATATATGGTAAGCT
>SLIY01000416.1 GCA_007135385.1 Leptolyngbyaceae cyanobacterium CSSed165cm_216 | reverse complement strand
TAAACCAAGCCAGACAACGGATTAACAATCTCAGTGATAGAGACCGAGATATGATTGGTCAGCGCCTAAGTCACCGCACCCAAGACCGCTTACAGCGGAACTATTAGCAGAAAAGATTTTCCCTCTGCGTAGGACTGGCAAAGGGTCTGGTCCGTGCCCATCAGAGTGATGTCTCGATGGGCACGCAAGCTTTGCCTACAGAGGCATGGTGTTTTCAGAAATCCCCTTAAGCCCTCAGAGCTGAGCGTGACTACCGTCGCAGAAGGGCGGGTTATCGGTATGCTTGCAGGCACACAGAGCCACCTGCTGCTTTTCTTCAAGGGTAAATTTCATTGGGGTAAAGTCAGTGCCCTGATGTGACCCGTCACAAAACGGCTGATTACTGGATTGGCCACAACTACACCAAAAATAATCTCCCGCCTCCAGTTCCATCACCACAGGCTTTTTATCGGCAATCACTGGTTCAGACATAGTTCTCTCCTTAAAACAATAACAATCTGGTCAAACCCTACACAGCCAGATCAAACAGCAGCACTTCGGCCTCAGTGGCGGTGCTCACTAGGGTCAAGCCTGCCACATCTGTGATCCCAGTCCCATCCCCAGCAGTTAGAGGCTGACCCTTGAGGGTAATGCCGCCTCGGACGACCTGTAACCAGGCGCCTCGTCCAGGGGCAATGGCATGGTCCACGACTTGACCAGCTGTCAAGATCGTCGCATACAGGTTGACATCTTGATGGATGGTGACCACCCCATCCCCCCCTGGCGTGAACCAATCAAGTGCAGGTGCCCTTGTTTGGCTTCAGGGGGCACATGAATTTGCTCGTAACTGGGCCGAAGCCCAGCGGCTTCTGGCAGAACCCAAATTTGCAGGAAGTGCACCGGTTCTGTGGCGGAGGCATTGAATTCGCTATGGCGAATACCTGTGCCGGCAGACATCCGTTGCACGTCACCAGGGCGAATGGTGGACCCCCACCAAGGCTGTCTTGGTGGTCTAGCCCGCCAGAGAGCACATAGGTCAGGCATTTACGCCCTATAGCCGGTGAACCAGCATCTATCCACCAAGGTGAACGTGTTCACAGAGTTTTTGCAACGGCGTCTGGCCAATCCAGAGGCCATCCCTTAAAACCCCCAAGTACGGCGAGGGCCAATATCCAGGTGAATCACCCTCGGCATGTTGCTGTAGATGCCGATACCCCCAGGCCAGGTGAGCATAATCGCATTGGCCACTTGGCGGCCGCTGAGTCCTTGCACCTGCACATCAACAGCGCGACCCGAAAGATGTTGACTGAGGGGGGCACCTCCTACCGCCGCATTCACATCCGGTGGACGATACCAAGAATTGACCTGAAATGGACGACCCAGGCGGTTACGTACGGGTTGTAAGGCACTGGCTAGGGCCAAAATATTATCCACAATGTCGCGGGTGGGCGGAATCCGAGTGGCGTTGCGGGTGGCCTCGCCCCAGGTAAAGTTACCGTTGGGGATGATCGGTTGGTCGGTGTAAAAGGTGGAGGTAAAGCCGGGTAGCCGAAACGGAATGCCTGAGTATTGCGGGGTGGTTGGCGGTGGGGTAGGAGGCGGGGTGGTGGGTTGGGGATAGACCACCTGTCCCGCCCGTTCGACCCGAGCGTGGCCGTCGAAGATGTACCAGGTGTTAAGCCCAAAAATATTGTCTTTGACGTACTTTAGAGAAAACCGAATGTGGCGGTTGAAGGAGCCCTGGGCATCGGCAAAGGCATAACTGCCTAAGACCAATTCAGTGCCGGCACTGGCTGGGGGACGCTCATTGGCGGGAAGCTCAGCGGCGGGTATGGGGCGGCGTTTGAACACCGTGTTCTCTGTCACCCGCAAAATAAAGGCGTTGGGATTTTCTGGTGGGTAGACAATATCGTCATCAAAGGTGACAAAGGCGTGGGGGGTAAACACAAACCAGGTACTGAGGCCATTCACAAAGTCGATGGCGTTGCGAATGGCAAACTTAATGTGGTTGTTAAAGTTGCCCTGGGAATCAGCAAAGGCATAGGAATGGAGTTGGAAGGTTTGGCCTCGCTGCACTGACACTGTTTCGGATGCGTTTAGCAAGCTGGAGTCCAGGGGGCGACGCTTCAGGAGGGTGTTCTGGTTAATCCAGAGGATCGGCATACTTTCCTGGTCTTCCAGGGGGTAAACCACTTCCCCGTCAGCTTCCACCTGAGCATCTAGACTGGAGACAAACCAAGTGTTTAAGCCGTTAATGCTGCGATCGCGCAAGGCAAATTTAATGTGGCCATTAAAGCTACCGTCAATGTCGGCATAGGCATAGGAGTGCAGCGGGTAGGTACTACCCGCCTTGATGGACACCTGCTCGTTGGGTTGTAGCAGTGCTGTGGGTTCAGGCCTGAGCTTGAACACAGTGGCTCGATTCACCCGTAATACTTTTTCAGCCATAGGTTTGCTGTTTATCCTTCGCGATCGCTGGTCAGCCCGGCCGGCTGAGGGATATGGCGCTGGCTAGATAGCTGGGCATCAGCGAGCTGGTTCGCTCAGACCTGGGATGCTATCTGACTGGCAATGGCCATAGCAGCGCTACAAATCCCACTCATAATAGCGGAGGGATCGACAACCGCTGATAACTCAGGGAATATACTTGGGGCCGCCCGGCGGCGATGGGCTTAGCTGAACAAGCGGGGATAGATGCGCAGAGCGGCCAGGCGGGCCATCAGCACCAGCCACCCCAGTAACCACAGCAGTGACCATGGCCACCAGGGGGGTAGCCCCAAGGGCCAGCGGAGTAAATCCACCAGGGCGGCGAGGGGCAGCAAATCGGCCACCGTTTTCAGTAAGGGGGGTAGGGTGTCCCGGGGAAAGTAGGTGCCTGAGAGGGTAAACATGGGAATCACCACCAGGAAGATGGGCACATTCACCTGGTCAACCTTATTCACAGCCCCCGCCACCAGCAGGCCAAAAGCCCCAAATAGCAAGCTGCCCAACACAATCAGCGGCAGGGACAGCACCAGGCTAGAAGGGGCGTAGAGGTTGGCGATCACCGCCACCAGGCCGGTCAGGGTGCCAGCGATGGTGCCCTTGGTGGCGGCCCAAAACCAGTCTCCCAAAAAGACATCCGTGAAACTGAGGGGGGCCGTTAGCAACGCCTGCCAGGTCTTTTGAAAATTTAGCCGAATAAAACTACTGTAAGCCCCCTCAAAAAAAGCCTGGAACAGCACCCCCACAGCAATCATGCCGGGGGCAATGAAGGTGGCGTAGGGGACCTGCTGGCCCAAATAGTCCACGCCGCCAATCAGGGGGGTGAGGCCGTAGCCAAAGGCTAGCAAGTAGACCACGGGCTCTGAAATTGGCGGCAGACAGTTGACTAACCAGGTGCTGCGATACACCTGAAAATGCCGCCACCAGACGGAATAGACGCCCCAGGGAGTAGCAGCGGTTAATTTCATTCCAACAAACTCCCGGTCAGGCGCAGAAATACATCTTCTAAGTTAGCGGGTCGTCGCAGCAACCGCTGGGGGTGATGGGCCTCGATGGCGTTCCACAGCAGGTCGGCGGTGGTGCTGGGTAGGGTCACCAAGTGACCGCTGCCAAAGCTGCGGCACCAGGCCCCATAGCGCTGGGCCAAGGTCTTCAGCAGGTCGGCGGCTATCCCCTCCACCTCAGCTACCTCTTGGCCAATCACCCGCTCCACTAAAACATCCGGCGAGCCTTCATCGATCACTTGCCCCTGTTGGAGGAGGAGAATGCGATCGCACAGGCGCTGGGCCTCATCCATATAGTGGGTGGTGAGCAAAATGCCACAGCCGCTGGCTTTTAGGTGCTGCACCAGTCGCCAAAAATCCTGTCGGGCGTCGGGGTCAAGGCCGGTGGTGGGTTCGTCTAAAAACACCATCTGGGGACGGTTGAGCAGGGCTCGGGCCAGCACCAACCGCCGCTTCATACCCCCGGAGAGTTCGTCCACCTGAGCCTGGGCGCGATCGCTCAAATTTACCAGGGCCAGTAGTTCGCCGGCCCGTTGCTTGGCCGCCTGACCGGTAATCCGGTAATGGTGAGCAAAATGGGTGAGATTTTTAAACACCGTAAAGTCAGGGTCCAGGTTGTCTTCCTGGGTGACGATGCCCATCTGGGTGCGAGCCTGGGGCCCCTGGGACGGCATCTGCCAGGGGCCAAACTGGACAAAACCGCGACTAGGAACAACGGTGCCAAATAACATACCCACGGTAGTGGTTTTACCGGCCCCGTTGGGTCCCAGTAAGCCGACAATTTCCCCCGGCTGTAGGGTAAAGCTAATGCCCTGTACCACGGGGGTATCGCCGTACTGCTTCCACAGGTCATAGGCGGTTAGATTCAGCATTTCATTGGCCATCGGACAGCTTAGG
>SLIY01000104.1 GCA_007135385.1 Leptolyngbyaceae cyanobacterium CSSed165cm_216 | reverse complement strand
TGCACGGCCAACCGCAGATCGCCAGTGCCCATCTCGACGACCCAGGCTGGGTAGCTGTCATGGTGCCAGCCTTCCCAGGTGAGATGCACCTCGGCGTTGACCTGTTTGCGTACCTTGACCTGATCGGCGGGCTGAAAGTCGGTAAACACCCGCCACAGACTGGTGGCAATAAATGTCAGCGATCGCAACGGCTTGTCTACCTGGCTGCGATTTTGGGAGTACCATTGCTGCACATCGGAATACAGCACCAGGACTAGATCGTCTGCCTGATTGGGGCTGACGTTAATAAAATCAAGGAATAGCTCGGTTTCAAGGCGACTGGTGGCAGCGGCTCGAACAATATGAGCTTCTAGCAGAACCCGTCCATCATAGTCTCCCACTAGCTCTACCCAGACCTGATCGGCCACGTTGGGCCACTCATCCAGGCGGACTTGGGCCCCAGATTCGCTGACGTTGATGGTTTGGCCTGGCCAACTCCGTCCTTCGCTGTGAATAATGGCTGTGAGCTGTCGGGGCAGGCGGTGGGCTCGGCGCAGTTGGGGTTGTTCTAAGGCCACCAGGCAAGCTGAGGATACCAACACCAGATTGAAACTGCACCACAGGGCATTAATCAAGACGGCTTGGGTATCTTCGGGGCTGAGCAACAGCCAAAAGGGCACGGCGACCAACGAGGCGGCGGTCAGGACTCCCAGTACCAGCAGATAGCGGACGCTGTGGGTGTCAAAGGTGCGTTGGTTCACCGTTAGCCCTTTGGCGGTGACGTTAAACTGGCCTAGGTGAGGGTTAACTAGCGCCAGCAGGGTGACAATGCCTGCCTGAAACGACATGGCGAATTCATAAATCTCATTCCAGAAGGAAAATCGCACTCGCTTGTAGGGAATGTGATTGGCCTGCATTGACAGCACAATGTGGGGCAGCGCATAGAGCAAGGTTTCTACCCCCAACCCCTGCACTGAGTTGATGCTAAACAGCAGAAACAGGGCTGGGGCGATCGCATACATCAGCCGCGGAAAGCCAAAGAAAAAGTGAGAGGTGGCGCTAAAGTAGCAAATCCGCTGGGGCCAGGTCAGGTTCAGGCGGCGGTTAAACAGGGGATTTTCCAGCCGTAAAATTTGAGCCATGCCCCGGGCCCAACGCACTTGCTGCCCCACATAGGCGGCAAACTTTTCGGGAGCCAGGCCAGCTACCATGATTTTGTCGTAGTAGATGGTGCGATACCCCTGGGAATGGAGCCGCAGGGAGGTATGGCAGTCTTCGGTGACGGTTTCGGTGGCAATTCCCCCCACCTCTAGGAGATAGCTGCGCCGCACTACCGCTGCCGAACCACAAAAAAAACTGGCATTCCAGGCATCGTTACCCTTTTGCAGCACCTTGTAAAACAGCTCGTTACCGACGGGCACCTGTCCCTGGGTCAGCAGGTTGCGCTCAAATGGGTCGGGGTTGTAAAACCAGTGGGGGGTCTGCACCAGTGCCACCAAGGGATCGCTGAAAAAGCCTACGGTGTCTTGCAAAAAGCCGCGCACGGGCATGTGGTCGCAGTCTAGGATCAAGACCAAGTCTCCGTGGGTGCGCCCTAGGGCGCAGTTGATGTTGCCTGCCTTGGCATGGTCATTGTTGTCCCGGGTCAACAGGGTGGCCCCTAGCTCTTCGCACATAGTTGCTAGGTCAGCCCGACGTTCGGGATATTTGCGGCCATCGTCTAGCACATAGACCTGCTTTTTAGGGCGGGGATAGTCAATGGCCACCGTTGCCAGTACGGTTTTGCGGACAATGCCCACATCTTCGTCATAGGTGGGGATATAAACATCGACCGTGGGCCATTGATCCTGGGGGATGGTCTGGAGGCTGATGGGGGTGCGATCGCGCAGCCGCAGAGTCTGAAAATAGGACAAAAACAGGGTTCCCAGAGCGTACAGCTCCGCGACATAGAGCAATAGGGAAAAGGTGCCATCCAGAGGGGTGGCGACGTTGAGGGTGTAGACCGTGCGGTAGTAGAGGTAACGGACGGTGGTTAGCACACTCAGCACCACCATCAGCAGATGCAGTCGCTCTCGGGTGGTACTGGTTTGGGCATGGTCATCCTCCAACTGTAAGATCCCGTATCCCAGGCCAATCAACAGCACCGCCACCAGCCCCTGCTGCCAAATGGCCAGCCGCACCATCACTAAGGGGCGGGCCAACAGCCCGAGGCATAACAACAACAGCAATAGCTGACGACGACCCAGGAAACGGGTCAGGGTCTCCATGCGATCGGGCAGGGTTTTGGTCAGCCAGCGCATCAGCGAGGGGGCGAGGTTGGGGTGGAGCATGGGGATGTGGAGATGTGGGGAGGTGGGGAAGGTGAGGAAGGTGGGGGTGTATCGGGTTTGCGGCAAACCGCAAACCCGATACACGTCACCCCACCCGCCGTAGATAGGCTTGTGCGGCTCCGTAGATCAACAACGACAGGGCCACGGTGGCGGGTACGACGAACAGCCAATTGGCTCGGGCCAGCCGCCACAGCAAGGGATAATCGGTGGCGGTGGCGATCTGGACTGGGGGAGTTTGGCGCAGGGTGGTCAATCGGTAGTCGTTGCTGGCATGGGGGTCGGGGTCAGGCACCTGGGCGCTGACCAGCACGGTGTCGCCTTCGATTTGATAGAACAGGGGGTCGTGGCGCAGCAGGGCGGCCACCTGAGCTAGGCCTACTGCTTCGCGACCGCTGAGGGCCAGCACCACCCGCTGCGAATTCCAGGGGGAAATCACCGATTTGATCAGCCCTTCGCCGTCTGGTAAGGGTTGCACCTGGCTATGGCCCCAGCGACGGGTTTGGCGGCCTTTCAGGGTGAAGCCAGTGTCAGTCAGCAAGTTGGGGAAGGGGAATTGGGGTTCGGCCCCGATCGCCACTAGGTGTCGGTCCCGGCGCACGTCATCGGGTAAGTCAGCCTGGCGATAGACGGCCAACTGCACGGAATCGGCTTGACTGAGGCGGCCCAACCGTTCGGTCAGTGTCAGCAACACTTTGAGGTCCGTGGCTGTGGGGCGATCGGGCATCACCACCGCCGTAGCTGCCAAATCTTGGGGGGCGGTAAAGGGGTAGCCGGTTTTGAGCAGATCCAGGTCTGGCAGGTTGGTAACGGCCGTCCGGTTGAGGGTAAAGCTGGTGTCGCCGTGGATGGTGCCCCACAGTTGCTGGTCGGTCACTCGGCTACAGGACCGCCGTTCTCGGGGGTCGAGGCGAAAATTGACCTGTAGTTTGGAAGTGGGGGTAACGCGATCGCCGGGTAAGTCCACTGTTAAGGTCTGACGGCTAGCCCCCTGCAAGGCCGTCAATCGTTTCCCCTGGATCGAAACCCCATCCAGCTCCACATCCACCAGGGAGGTGAGGGGATTCACCTGGGGACCATAACTGTACACCAACTGCATGCGGCTGCCCCGCAGCAGGCGATCGTCCGGTAGGGCCTTAAAGTCAATGGTTAGGGCGGGGGCATGGGAGCCGCGCACGGTCATATCACCTATCGGTTGGTGATTGGCGGTGGTCATATCTTGCAGTGAAAAACTGTCCTCCTCCGGCAGGTAACCTGGCCACTGGCGGCGGGATGGCGACGGCAAATCAGCCACTTGGTTGACGACTAAGGCATGGCCGGTGGCAATTTGTTGGTCCTGGGGTTGTACCAGGTACTGGGTGGCCTTGGCGACGCCAGCCTCACCGTTGCCGGTGACCACAAGCACCAGGGCCTGATCCTGATTGGTGGTACTCCAGGCCAGTAATCCCACATCCTCCGGCAGGGGGGTGCCGTCCTCATCCACCCATTGCCCCTCCACCAGGGCAAAGGGTAACTCCAGATCAGCCAGGCTGGGCTGTTGGCTGGGCGTTCCCAGTATCACCAGTCGCTCCTGGGGGGCCAGGGTGTCTACTGTTTCGACCAGGCGACTGTCGAGGGGGCGATAGTGGGCGGTGCGGCCCAGATAGGTTTGCAGTCGTCCCAGGGTGGTCAGCCAGGGGCTATCCACCTGGGTGGGCTGTAAGTAGGCTACCCGGTTGGCGCGCAAGCTGAGCAGATCAAACAGGGGGTAGGGAAACTGGCTAAAGTCCGGGATGATGGCCTGGGGCTGAAAGTCAAACACCAACTTGGAGTCGGGTAGCACCTCGGTCCAAAGGGAGGGATCGTAGGGGTCTTGGGTACAGGTGGGGGAGTTGTTTTGCAGGGCCGCCACCACCAGTTCATTATGGTCTTGCAGTAGGTCAGGGGGCACATCGAACACCATGTCGCCGATCTCGCCCATGGGCATATTCAACGGCACGCTGCCAATGCTGGTACCGTTGACCAGCACCGTCAGGTTTGAACGGGTGGCGTAGAGGGCGGCAGAATGGCGATAGCGCAGCAGTAGGTTGACCGATTTGGCGGTCCAAGCTCGGGGCCGGGTAAAGTGCAGTCGCTGTTCGTCGTAGATGCCAGTAAATCGCAGGCGGTTACCGACCACAGGGCTGCGATTAAATTCCAGCACATACTGACCCTCATCCCCTGGGGCTATGGTTGGCGGTCCTGGTAGGTTGTCGGGCAGGGTGATTTCGGTGGCGATCGGGGCTGTGGTTTCCTCTAGTACCTCTGGTGCTTGGGCTAATAGGGGCTGGCCGGTAATCAGCAGCAGCGTCACCAGATATAGGGTCAGGCGGCGGCGAGTCCGGGGCGAAAAGGCGAAAAGCGTCATGGTAGAAGTTAGAAATAATAAGTTAGCGATAAAGCCAGACAACGGGACGCCGTAGCAGCATAGCCGCACCCCAGGGCGTCATAGCCCGCATTGGTTGACTGGCAGTTGATCGGGTGATGCTTCCAGGGGCCAGAGCCCAAACCAGGCCAGGTTCTGGGTGTAGTAGGCGGTATCGTTATCCCAAAAGCCGTCTTGATAGGCAGGCTGCAGCTTGTGGCGGTAGATGTCGTCGGCGATCGCCCGATCGACCCGCTGCATTGCCCCATAGACCATGGCATAGTGGGCGGTAGCTTCGTAGCTAGATTCGGCACTGCCATCTAGGGTGAGGCGGGCGGGCAGGCGACCGTCCTGCTGCCAGCGATCGCGCAGTTCTGGCAGTTGGGCTTGCAAATAGGCGTCAGCCCGGGGTTCGTTAAACCAGACGGCATCTTGGCTGACCCGCCACCAAACCCGAATCGCATCAAAGCTGTAGTGGCTTTTCAAGGCATGGTCGAGGGGCAGCTGGTGATAGGTGTTAGTGGCTGGGTTGTAGGCTATCCAGTCCGGCGGCAGGCCCGTGGCCGAGGTTCTGGAGAGGTCTGCCAGCATGGTGTAACCACTGTCAATCAGACTTAGCCAGTCGCGTTCCGGATCCACCTCAGCAAATAGGCGAAAGCTGCTGGGGGCAAAGTAGGAGGGGTTCAGAATGATCTGGTCATCCCTGAGCTGAAAGTCAGCGATCGGACCAGGTATCAGCTGCCGGGTGCCGTCGGGTAGTTCCAGGGTGCCGTAGGCCCAAATGTCCGCCAGCAACGCTCGGGCCTCCTCTTCGTAGCGATCGCATTGCCAGCGCCGGGCCGCCAAAATTAGGGCCGTCGCCGCGTCAATGTCGGCGTCGGTGGCAAAGTTAGGGTCTAGGGCTCCCCAGCTACCATCCGGTCGCTGTCCCCACTTCCAGACCCACAGACGGTCTATGGGCTCCCCTGTTTCGTCCTGGCGAGCCAGGTTATCTTTGGCCCAGGTGTAGGTGCGATCAAAGGTGGCGGGGTCGTTGATGGCCACCGCCCGCAGCATGGCATAGGCCTGACCTTCGGAGACGGTGCGGTCCTGGTCTTCCCGGTCGATCACCCGACCATCCGCCTGGATAAACCGCTGCCGGTAGGCTTGCCAACTCTCTAGTAGCACTGCTTCGTGGGGGCTGGGTACAGGTAGGCTGAGGGTCACCTCGGCCCCTGGCTGCAGACAGGCACAGGCCTGGGTCTGGGTGCAACTCGGTCCCACCAGGGCCAGCACCAGGGCCAGGGGTAGGGTTGACTGAATTAAGCGTTGCTGGGGTTTACGTAGGCCAAACATGGTAGGTCACCGTAGTCAAATAGCAGATAGGTTAGTTAATAGCGTTCCCAAGGGGGCTGGAAGCCGCGGCGACGCAGTAGATCAAATTCCACCTCCTGGATGCGCTGATCGAGGTTGACGCTACTGACAGCCTCCGGGGGCAATTGGCGTAGCTGTTGTAGGGCCGCCAGCTTTTGGTCTTCGGCAATGTCGAGTTCGGCGATCGCATAACGGGCCGCCCAAGCCTCAGCATCGAGGGCCAACACTTGACCGTAGTAAGCCCGAGCAATGGGTAAGTTCCCCTGTTGAAATTGCACCCCGCCTAGGGCACTGAGGGCACCGATGTTATTGGGTTCTTGGGCTAAGATCCGCTGATAGGCGTCCGTAGCCAGGGGGAGGTTGCCCTGCTGCTGCGCCAGTTCTCCCTGGAAAAAGTAAACTGTAGGGTCGTCGGGGTGGGCCGCCATCAACGCCTCCAACTGGGCCTGGGCCTGGGCTGGATGGTGGTGGGCCAGCAGCTGAATCTGGCGCCACTGTACCCACAGGTGATCGGGGGATTGGGCTAATAGGGTTTGATACAGATCAGCCCGGGCCTCGTCGGCGGGTAAGGCTCCCACCAGATCCAGTAGTTCTGGGGGAGGATTATCCAAGCTCTGGGAGGCTAGCCAGGTGTCTAAGGCATCGGTGGCTGCCGCGACGGTGATTTGGTCCGTGCGGTAGGCCAGTAGGGCATACCCCAGGGGATAGATGGGATTGTCAGGGTCAGCGGCGATCGCTGCTTTATATAACGGCAGCGCCAAGTTAGGTTGTCCCTGGAGGGTGCGTACAAAGGTCAATCCCCGTAGCGCCTCGGTAGTAACCCCAACCCTGGGTTGAGCGGCAATCACCTGCTCATAACGGCGGGCACTGGCATCCCACTTGCCCAACTGTCGCTCTAGATCAGCCACCAGTAGTTCGGTACCCCAGTCGGCCTCAGGGGTAGCGGCTTGATAGGCGGTCAAAGCGCCTTGGGCGGCAGCCAAATCCCCTGTTTGCAGATGAATTTGAGCCATGCGGTAGATCAACAGCGGCTGATCTACTGTCGTCGCTGCCGCTTCATACAACGGCAACAGGGCCGGATCTGGGGGGTCCACATGGACCAGCGCCATGGCGATCGCCTGCTGTTCTGGGACGGGCTCAGGCATCGGGGTGAGCAGGGGCAATAGCTGCTCGGCCACAGCCTCGGCCCTCACCTGATTCAGGCGGTGGGCCAACAGGCGTTCTTTAACCTGCAGGCTAACCACCGCTGGGTTTTCTGTCGCTAGGGTAGCCCACATCTCCAGAGCTAGGGTCTCAGTCTCAGGCCACTCGCTGAGCACATGGGCCACCTCTACCCGCAAGCCGTAGCTAGGGACTGGGGAGTCCGCTAAGGCTTGACGGTACAGGCGGGTGGCCTGCTGAAACAGGGCTGGATGCTGCTGGCGGCGACCAATGGCGCTGTAGGCCCGAGCCAGGGGCAGGCGGGCTGCGGGTTTGTCCTGTAGGGGAGCCAGCAGGGCGAGGGCGGTCTGGGTTTGCCCATGGGCGTCGTAGGCATTGGCCAGACCAGCGCGAATTCCCAGGGCCAGATCGTCGGTGCGGTCCTCTGGGCGCAGGGCGGGTTCCAGCAGAGCGATCGCCTGCTCAGGCTGCCCCGTTTCTTGTAACGTCAAGGCATAGGCAGCCAAGGCCTCGATGGGGACTGTGTCGGTTTGCCGATAGCGGCGGAACAGGGCCAGGGCGGTGTCATAGTCGCCGCTAAAGGCATGGACCTGGGCGGCCCCCAGCAGGGTTGCCGGGGTAGGCTGGTGGCTCAGTACCCGGTCGTAGTCAGCCAGGGATTCCACAAATCGCCCCTGATAGCCGTATAGCAAGGCCCGCTGGCTACGAGCAGCCCAATTGTCAGGAGCTTGGGCTAAAAGCTGGGTCAGGGCAGTAATGCCCCCGCTCTGCCACTCCGGCCGATAGCCCCCCAGTTCTCCCAGGGCGGCTAAGGCCGTGGGGTGGTCGGGGCTCACCTGCAGCACCGCCTGGTGAGCAGCCCAGGCCTCGGCATCACGTCCGGCCCGCTGGTAGGCCATGGCTAGCCCCAACCGTGCCTCCAGGGATGTAGGCGTGCGTTGCAAGGCCGATTCAAAGGCGGCGATCGCATCGTCGATCCAGCCCCGTTCTAGCAGGGCATAGCCCTGGCTTACCTGAGGCGATCGTTGGGCCAGAGCCGGTTTACCGCCAGCTATCCCCAGACCCAGGATCAGCGCTATAGCCAGTAGGGTGGCTGAAGCCGGTCTATCGGTCAAACTCCGTGTCATTCTGTGGCCCTCCCGAATGGATTCCAGACCAGGTCATAGCGCAGCCGAAACCCCAGGTAGGTTTCGGTCCAGGCGTTACGCTGTTGCAGGCTGACCCCAGCCCGCAGGTTATCGATGATTTTGGTGTCGTAAAACAGTTCCCAGACGTCGGGCACCGGGTTGCCGCTGGCCTGGCGTAGGGCCGAGTTGGACAGCTGACGACCATAGCCCAGCCCCAGGCGATCGCCTGCCCGCAAGACATCCAGCCGATTAACCCCAACGCTGTAGGTTTGCCCACTGGCCCCCAGGGCTTGGTTGGTGTACCAGCCATAGCGGCCAAAAACGCCCAGTTCTAAGCCAGGGATGAACACTTCGGCGTTAAGGCCAAATCCAGTTTCGCGATCGCCCAGACGGGGGCCAACCTCACCGCCGCCCCGATCGGTAGCAAAAATTTCCTGAAAGCCATCCCCCTGCCCCGAGTCTCGGGAGGTAACGTAGGTGCCCCGGACAATGGCATTGCCCCACCGCACCCCCACCTCCCCAGCAAAGGAATCTAGGGAAAAATTCCCCAATCCTCGCCGGGAGGAAAAGGTGGTTGCCGTGAGTGATAGTGCGTCCACCGGGGTCCAGTTAATTAAAGCCCCCGGACGGGATGACAGGTTGGTGGCACTCAAGGCCGGATTCGTCTGAAATACCGGATTAAAAAAATGGGTCAGCGAGTCTTTGGCAAAGCTGTTGCGGTCTAGGTACGAGGTCAAATCCATTAGCCCGGCGGTCAGCCGTAGCTCTGGCCGGTGGGCTGGAGAGGCGGTCAGGTACAACTCATTCAGACTTAAGCCAGTCTGGTCATGGTCTGAAAATGCCTCACCCGTACTTAAATCCACGGTGACCCCGGCCAACACCGACGGGCTGAGCCCATAGATGACACCCCCCCGCAACCGGGCCGATCCCTCGTCCCCCTGCTGCAAGTAGGCGGCCTGGCCAAACCCTTGCGATCGCTCCGCTGGGGTGCTGATTGCTTGAGATTCTCGAGGCCGACCTGACTCAAACTCAGGGGTTGGCATTGCGCTTAAGCTGGTTGAACTGATCGCCGAGGAGGCTAAGGCGTCATCAGCCGCCACGACCGAGTCCCCATCCACCTCGGCGATCGCCTCAGCCGTCATCAGGGGTGACATCACGGGTGCCACTTCGTGGTCAGGCGGCAACGACTCAAGTGTCGGCGATGTTGATGCTCCGGGGGGCTGTTTCAGACCCCCTTGCCCCAGCCCCGGCCATGCTTTTTCAGGTTCAGCCTTATCATCTAAAAATGGTATTCTTCCCACCTCCAGTCCCAGCGGGGATACGATTAATGGCCCGTCGTCATCGGGGGGCGTGGCGGCTTGCGCCACTGGCAATGACGAGGCAGCGCCCATGATTCCAAGGCCCAGGCCGCAGCCTAGTGCCATCCAGTTGGCCATAGGAAAACTCCCTGTATATCGAAACATAAATTAGTCAAGGGAAAGGTTCCAGCCGATTCCAAGTTATGGGGAAGGTGAGTGATACAACCGTTCTAGCACCAGGCCAAAATATAGCCCCTGTGCAGCAGGCAGATCATTAAACTCAGATAGGCCAAGTCTTGATGTCGCTCCACTGCTAATTAATTGCTTTCAAACTGAATAGACGTCAAAAATTACAAATTAGTGCTTTATTTTTAATCAGCAAATCATAGATTTACAAACTTCAGTATAAATAAAAAGTTTGATCGATTTGTTTTTGAGGCTAGGTAGATAAAATACCTGCCTCGAAACCTGTCTAAACCAAATTAAAGTCCGAATCTAGGCTTGATATGGATATCCATTCCTGATACCTAACACCTGGAATTTGATAACCCTCGACAAAGGTAGCCAGATCTTTCCAGCTGGTACTATGATATCCTGTAGGGCACCATAGTACTGGCTGACATGTTGATGAATTGAGCAACAATTTCAGGAGGGCATTCTATTAGCTATCTCTTTGATAACTCCCTGTTGGGCCTAATGCCCAGCCAACTTAAGGAGCCTATCCTAAGAGCTCGCCCCTGCTGGAGGGAATAGCAAATATCATGCAATGGTTCAACTTAAGCACTGATTCTATATACAGTTGCTTTTCTATCCGTCAGGATAAATTTTGATCAATTTCCCATAATTCAGGCTTACGGCATTCATGGTTTATGGGTCGCAGTTTGGGGTTCGGGCTCACAGCTATTCCCGTTATGTTGATGAATGTAGATTTGGCGTAGGCGATCCTGTTACTTCGGAAAAATGCAATCATTTGTTGTCAGCTGCAACACATTATTTCCTGAATTATCTCAATGTTAGGCGATAAATGGCAGGCAAGAAGTGATTGCAGCAAAATTACAGTAAAGAATTGCTCTATAAGTACCTGTTTTTATGAAGAGCTCTAGAAGAATTGTGCTGTAACTGATGCCCCAATCAATCCGTGATTTATTGGATATGGCGGCTCTCGATCGCCGGATAACCACTTAAGGCAGGAAATTTTGTGCCTATGACTATGTCGATCGTTTGCAAGTCCTGGGCTGCTGTGGGCATGTTGCTGCTAGTAACTGGGTGTCACCAAGTAGTCATCCCTGGCCTAGGTCAATCCCCAGAGACCACGCTCCTCACCCTGACCGCTAAGCCGCTGGAACAAGGGACATTTGAACTGACTGGGGACACTAACTTACCAGACGACACCCGACTGATGGCGGTTGCCCTGAGGCGGTTAAATCCAGACCATCTGCTGGGGCAGTCTGAAACGCCCACCTACTCCATTCTGGCTTATCAGCCTGTTACCGTCAGCCAAGGTCGGTGGGAATCTCGCCTCTCTCTCTGGCAAGTAGCGGCGGACGGTCGCTACCAAGAAGCCTGGCAGATCCAGAATCAGGCCCTCAACCTGGACGCTACCCCCCAGGAAACAGTACAGTTCGCCATTACCCTGGCCCCCCGCCACCTGATCGCCGCCGCCGCTAGTCGAGAGCCATCGAACTTTCATCCTCCGGCTTCTCTGGTGCGGGTGACAGACAGTGGAGAACCGTTTCTCTGGGTTGAGCAATCCTTAACAGTAGGGTTACCCGTCGGATCTACGACCCCCCCCGATGAACTAGCCCTACGGTCTAATGGTGGCTGGGGCGATCGCTACTTACTGGTACCCGAGCCGCCCCTTCCCTATACCCTAGAGCCCGAAGATCAGCGTCAAACCAACGCCCTGCCTACACCTCAAGAGTATTTACAATAACGTATCCAACCTGGATATTCACCAAGGTGGAAGCGAGCGGCTGTCTCATTCCCGCGTAGACGGGCATCCACTCGACAGTAGGCTACTTCAGGTAAATTTCCGTTTCTACGAGAATGACCGGCATTTCCCCCAGGTCATGAATAAGGGGGCCAGGTTAACCTTCATCTGTAGCGGTCGGGTCACACCCCTGGGATGGATTGACTGTCCGGATATAGCCCTGGTTGTAGGTGCTACCGTCGGGCATCGTAGCAAAGTCCAGCCGAGCCCCAGACAAATTGGCCTGGTCTAGGTTGGCCCGGTACAGGTCGGCATAGCGCAAATCAGCCCCCCTGAGATCAGCCTGGGAAAGGTCGGCGTCTTGCAAAATTGCCCCGTATAAACTGGCCTCCGACAGATCCGCCTGGATCAGTTGGGCCGAGCAGAGGGCGGCATCTCGCAGTTCAGCTTGACTCAGGATGGCCTGGCTGAGATCCCCTTTAACCAGACTGGCCTGGAGCAGTTGGGCCTGGGACAGATCGGCCTGGCTGAGCTGTGCTTCTGACAGGTCGGCCCCCTGTAGGTTAGCCCGTTGCAGGGTAGCTCGCTGCAAATTAGCCCGGTGCAGCACGGCATTAATTAATTGGGTATCCGTTAAGTTGGCCTCAACCAAAATGGCATCTTGGAAGTTTTGGCGGCTTAGATCCTGATGGCTAAGGTTGGCGGCTGTTAGGTCGCAGGCCTGGCAGGATGTCATTGTGCGATTTGCTACCGGTGTTCCTTGGGGTAATACCAGAGCTGGTTCAGGGGGCTGATGTTGGATTAACTGCTGCTGGGCAATTCTCCAAACCGCTGGGGTAACGGCTGTCGCCAAGACCAGCAAGGTGATCAAAATATTCCAACGCATAGCCATATACTGCCAGACTTACCCTTGACCTTACAGGATTGAGGCTGGACTATCAGGAGGTCGGACATAAAGTTCTGATGTGATTAACGGGGAGATGAATGAAGTCCGTGCAGCTTTACGTGATTCTACGGATATGGCGGTAAGGTTTCATCAAAGAATCACAGATCCCTACCGATGAATTTGCATATTCTTTGACATAAGTGGCTTAGGCTAAGCGCAAGCCTACAAGCGTAGTTAGGCCCAATGGTTGAGCTCCCCCTTTAGTATTATCGGTTCTCTGTTTATGCCGCGCTCTCCCTTTCGTCACATCGTACTCCCCGCCCTGCTTGCCGCCAGCACTGGGTTTGCCCTCTTCACCTGGCCGATGGCCTCGGCCAACACCTCACGGCTGGTCGCCAGGCTGCCAGAGCCCATCAGGGGGTGGGTTACCCCAGCTCTCACCACGGTAGACCATAAGGAAGTCTCGATTCGCTACGTTGGCTTCTCCATTCTGGGTAGTGTTGCCATTGGGGTGGGCACCGCTAAAGTGATGCGGGTGCAACAGTCGCGCACCCAGCACCAACAAGCTCTGCTCAACCAACTCCTACCAAGCGATCCAGAAGCCGCTGAACCGTGGTCTGTCCCTTTAGATCAGATGTCTCATGAGACAACTCCCCCAGATCATGCTGCTCTAGTCGATCCCTCAGTCCCCTGGGATTCTAGGGGTGCCGCCCCTGGTGTTTTAGATAACCCACCGCCCTTAGACTGGTCTCAGTTGAGTCAGCAGGAGGCTGAGCTTACCCTATCAGGGATCCTAGCTACTCCCTTAGCAGACCACCAGATTCAGCGTATGGCTGGGGATGACCAGCAACAGCAACTCGTCATTCGAGTGGGGGGGATAGCCTACAGTTTCTATCGCCACCGGCCCACTTTGGAAAAAGCTCAACACTTGTTGGTTTGGTTAGAGCAGCAAGGTAGACCCGCGATCGCCACTCAAGACAGTCTTGGCTATGGCGTTTGGGTTCGTCAAAGCAACTTTTTCTAGTCCACCCTAGCTGTTATGCAAAGCGTTAAATCAATGGAAACGACGGTTACCCTAGAACAGCTCTGGACAGCGTTTGTGGCAGGAGAGCGTGACTTCAGCGGCATCGATTTGTCCCATGTCGATTTAAGCCACTGGAGCCTGGCCAAGGTAGACCTGTGGGGGGGCAACTTTGTGCAGGCGAATTTGACCAAAGTCAGTCTGAAGCGAGCCACCCTGAAGGAAGCGCAGTTCACAGGGGCTACCTTAACTGAAGCCGACTTACGCTGGGCCGATTTACGGGGAGCGGTACTGGTGGACGCGGATCTAACTGGGGCGCGTCTGGATGGGGCCTTATACGATCAAGAAACCCTATTTCCCCCTGGGTTTGACCCGGTTACGGCCAAGATGTGGCATCTGGTGCCAGGGGTTAATCTGGCTACTAAGGATTTGCGCGATCGCGACCTCAGTGGCATTGATTTAACCCAAGCGGACCTTAGCGGTGCCCTGATGGTCGAGTGTCACCTGTTTGGCATCACCCTCAACCGAGCCAATTTGCTGAGTGTGTTACTGGCCAATAGCGATCTACGCTACGCGGACCTGCGCAGTGCGACGTTGATGCTAGCTGACCTCAGGGGGGCTAACTTAAGCCATAGCGATCTGCGACGAGCTAATTTGATTGGGGCTAATTTACGGGACTGCCAACTCGATGACGTCCAATTAGACGGAGCCCTTTACTCAGACAACACCCGCTTCCCCCAAGGATTTTCAATTCCCCCAGGGCTCTATCGACTGGCCCCAGGGGCTGATCTGTGGGGAGCCGACCTGAGTGGTGCCCGCCTGACCGGCATTAATCTGCAATCGGCTAACTTATCTGGGGCTAACCTGAGCTATGCCGACTTTTGGGGAGCCTGCCTAGCTGACGCTGATCTGATGGGGGCTAACCTACTGGGTACTAACCTACTGGGCACCGATTTGACCGGGGCTAACTTAAATCAAACCAACCTCATGCAAGCCGTGATTGATCTCCCTGCCGACATGATGCTCACGAATCAGCTCAATGGCCAACCGGCTTAGGCTTAGATCAAGGTCATTTGGCTATCACCACTGGAGTTACCATCGCTGTCGTAGCCTAGATGGTGGCGGGCTGCCGGTGTTACTACTCGGCCCCGGGGGGTGCGCTGCAGGTAGCCAATCTGCATCAGATAGGGCTCATAGACCTCTTCAATGGTTTGGGGATCTTCGCCGGTGGAGGCCGCCATTGTATCTAAGCCCACGGGGCCACCGCCAAAGTTTTCAATCATCACTGACAACAGGCGGCGATCGGTCCAGTCTAGGCCGCAGGGGTCCACGTTAAATAATTCCAGCGCTTCCGCCGCAACCGCCTCAGTGATCGGCCCTGTCACTTTTACTTCGGTATAGTCGCGTACCCGGCGGAGCAATCGGTTGGCTATCCGGGGGGTGCCGCGAGCGCGCCGGGCAATTTCGGCCGCTCCCTCCCCTACAATCGGGGTTTTAAGCACGTCAGCGGTGCGAGTCACAATCTGGGTCAACTCGTCGATGTCATAAAACCGCAGACGCTGAATCAAGCCAAAGCGATCGCGCAAAGGCGAGGTTAAGGCCCCTACCCGAGTTGTCGCCCCCACCAGGGTAAACGCACAGAGGGGAATGCTGCGGGTCCGGGCTGACTGGCCCTTACCAATGGTGATATCGAGTCGGGCGTCTTCCATGGCTGGGTAGAGAATTTCTTCGGTCACCCGCGGCAGCCGATGAATTTCATCAATAAACAAGACATCCCCTGGCTTCAGGTTGACCAGCAGGCCAGCGATATCCCGGGGTCGTTCTAGGGCAGGGGCGGTGGTAATTTTGCAGGCCACTCCCATCTCCTGGGCCAAAATTAGGGCCATGGTAGTTTTGCCCAACCCGGGCGGGCCATACAGCAGCAAATGGTCCAGGGGCTCCTGTCGAGACTTGGCCGCCTTGATGGCAATATCCAATACTTCCTTCAGAGCAGACTGACCGATGTAATCGGCCAACCGTTGGGGCCGTAGGCTCTCCTCGGGGGTGGTAGCGCCGGTCGCCTGGACCTCCCCTACCTGGGCCTCGTCTGCCTGGATCTCACCCCCCTTCACTAAAGATAAGGGCGGTGCCTGATCAGCCGGGGGGGCTGGCTTGGCCTTAGCTTTAGATGGCTCAGATTTAGATGAACCCAATTTGCGTCCCTGGGGGGCATCATCAGCGGTGTGGGAAGAAACAATGGCCATAAGGGGAGCCCAAGGTCAGCCCTCCCATGATACTGTGGTGCATTTGCACT
>SLIY01000310.1 GCA_007135385.1 Leptolyngbyaceae cyanobacterium CSSed165cm_216 | reverse complement strand
GGGTCAGGCGCACCAGATCAGCGTCTTCAATGGCGAAGGCCGGAAAGCCAATAACGCTTAGCAGCGCTGCATCGACTTCCTTTGAACCGGATTCCCGAGGCAGCAGAGACTCCAACGTAATCCGAGCCCGGGCAATTTCATCGGTCAGCACATGCACGATGGAGGATTGCCCGCCTCGCATACCAAATAGGTTGGTCTGGCGCAGGGCTTCCAGGGCGGCTTTGGCCATACCGACAGAGCTAGCGTTGAGTTCAGGTTTGCCGTGGTTCAGCTTGTTGCCTCGCTCCCAAATGCCGTAGTCGGGGGTGCGGTAGGCCCGACCAATGTAATACACCAGGTTTTGGACAAAGTTGACTTCGTCCTGGGTAAACACGATATGCAGTCCAGAGGCGGTCATCTGGGCCAACATCAGCAGAAACACAGAAGTGGCATCAAGCTGTAAATGGCCCCATTCATCATCCGCCACCACCGGCGTGCCGCTGGCAGTGTCGTACTTGGCATGGAGAGCTTCTAGGGGGGCCTGGCGTTCTTTGAAGCGTTCTACCTTGTGGGCCTGGCGCATCATCGCCAACAGCAGCCCCCGCATCAGCTTCACCACACTTTGTTCGAGCTCCACGGTGCGGCCTAGGTCGTCGTCGAGCTTGCGGTAGGCCAAGGCCACGCCCCACACGGCCAAAATGCTATAGACGTTATCCCGCATCCAAGCATCCGTATAATCGCCGTGAATATTCACCGCTGTACTGGCTGGCAGCAGACCACTGACCGGATGCTGCCGCGCCAAAATGACGGTCTTGACCTGGTGATAGTAGCGATCGAGCTGCTCTTGGAGGAAGGCGGAGGACATAGGCGGGGGGAGTGGAGGAGTGGGGGAGTGGGGGAGTGTAGACGCGATAGCGACTTCCCGCAGGGTAGGTAGTGGGGGAGTGTAGACGCGATAGCGACTTCCCGCAGGGTAGGAGTGGGGGTGGTGTAGGGGCAGACCTGGGTGTCTGCCCTGGCGGGTGACGGGGACGGGAAGCTTTCCGGGGGGTAGAGTGGGCGGTAGGGGTAGGTGCGTGGGTCGACCCTGGCGAGTCACTGCGCCCGATAGATGAGTTTAGTCCATAGTCGAGATCACCAATCTGTATACCCTATTGGCTAGAACACTCTACATTGGCTAGCCAGTCAATTAGTAAGGGATTAACCACTTCTGGGCGCTCGTCATGGGGGCAATGTCCGGTATCTGGAATACTGTGGAAGGTGACGGGGGTGGGGCGATTGGTGTCTGCCGCTAGCTGGCGATAGATGTCGGCCCCTTGAATCGGCGTCCAGGGATCATTTTCTCCCCACAGCACCAGTAGGGGCTGCTGAATGTGGGGCAAGAGTTCTGTGGGTTTAGGCCCTGGGGGAGCCGTGACGATGGCGGCAAACACTTTTTGGGCGGTTGGTTTAGCGGCGGGGGTGTAGATCATTTCGATCAAGTCATCGGTGATGGCGGCCTGGTTACGGTAGACCTGCCGCAGGGAACTGCGAATGCGGCCCTTGCGACGCACCTGATTAAACACGATAGGCCCCACCTGGGGAGAACTGACCAGCCAGGTGAAAGCCCCCATCACCCAGGTTAAGGGCGGACGTAGCTCTTCGGGGCGATGGTTGAGGCCCCCTGCACAGTTCAGTACCGCTCCAGCTTTGGCTTTATCTGGGTGGTTGGCTAGCAGCATCAGGGTGAGCAGACCGCCGATGGAGTTGCCCACAAACACCGTCGGGGTTTGAATAAACTCGGCCCAGAAATCAACCAGCAGGGCTTGCCACAGGTCTAGGGTATAGGCGATCGCAGGTTGATCAGAGTCACCAAACCCTAGCAAATCGAGAGCATAGACCTGGTAACCGGCCTCCGCCAGGATGGGGATATTCTTACGCCAATGGCCCAGGGAAGCCCCGAAGCCATGGATCAGGACCAGGGGATCCCCTGCACCGGCCACGGTATAGGTAATCGTGTGGCCGCGCCAGGACCAGGTTTGTTTCGGCGGGGCCAGAGGAATCAGTTCAGCAACCATAGTCAACGATGTAACGGTTCCTTAATCTTACCAGGGTAATTTCTGGCGGTGGCCTGGGTAAATGACGCGGGCCTAGACCCTCAGCTGCGAAACAGGCGAGTATAGAGGGTTTCGTGCTGCATACTGGCTAAGCTAGTTCCCCAGTTACTGAGCTCAATTTCGTCTGGATTTTGGCTCAGACAGGCCTGGGCCGCGGCGTCTAGATCGGCAGTTAAGCCCAGCAAGATTTGCTGGCCTGCCGTTTGGCCTAGGGGGACGAGCTTGACGGCGGCGATAATTAAGTTGCTGGCCCAGCTATGCAGATAGCCCAGCACAGCGGTGGCGGCATCAATCTCCCAGTAGCTGGCCAACAGGGCAAAGCCAATGGCAAAGTTACAGGGGCTACCGGCTGCCGCAAACCAGGGCTGTAGGTCAGGATGCAGTTGTACCGCCATGCGGCTCAGGGCGCGTCCCATGGCCCAGCTTTGTTGGCGACCTTCTTCACTGTCTCGCCGGGCCGATAGCTGTTGGTTAGCCCAGGCGACGGCAGGCCAATCTTCCCCCAGGGCGGCACCATGGGCCTGGACCAAAAGGCTGGCGTCTACCCGCACCAGGCCAAAGCTAAGCTCGTGTTGCAGCCAGGGGGTGAGGGCCTTAGCCTCAGCAATGATCCCCTGCTGTACCAGAGTTTCCAGGCCTTCGGAATAGCTGTAGGCCCCGACGGGTAGGGTCGGACTGACCAACTGCATTAGCTTTAACAGGGTTTGGGGGTTAGCCATGGCTGTGGGCATGGGCATGGGGTGAACGGTGGTAGGCCCCCGCTTCTGGTTCAAACGGTAGGTGGGCCTGGACTTGGGTGAGACCGCCCAACTGCTGCACCATCGCTTCCAGGACAGGGTCGGGCTCTAGTTTAAGGGCATCGGGGGTTAACTCTAGGGGGACGTGGCGGTTACCCAGGTGGTAGGCAGCCCGGATCAAATCAAATGGGCTGTGGCCCGTAATCACAATCACCGGCTCGGGTTTGGCCAACACCCGCACCAAGGTCCCCTGGTCATCGCCGAGCAAACTTTGCCCCCGCAGCACAGTCCCTCGGGGCAAATTCAGGTACAGGGAAGTGCCGTCGTCAGCTAAAAACCGATGGCGCGATCGCGTTCTCTGGCTAGCGGTCAAGGATAAAGTCGTGAGCACCTTAGCACTAGCGTCGGCGGGCAACAGGCGAGTTAGAGTCAGCACAGGGGAGAGGAATCAGAATTTCTATAAGGATTGACTACTGCAAGAAGCAGCGATAGTCAGCACAGTATATAGCGATCCTGTATGAATCGTGAGAATCCGTGGGGCAGGCGTTTCGCTTACATGGGCAAGATACCTGTCCTACCTACATGAGTCAATTCAGATTGCTAGGGGAACTGCAGCTCCCTACCGTCAACCATAGTGCCACAATTAGCCATAGCCCCCCTTACCCATCCAGTAGCTTGCGCACCCCCCACCTACACCGATTGAGCACATTGCGAAGGCACTCTGAAGCTGACACCAAGCTACCCTGTGCTTCAGAGTGTTCTCTCTTTTCGCCCTTTCCTACAAAACCCTCCCAAAACAGGACTAGACCTCGTTGCCTACTGGGAAAGCGTCGGAGTGATCAACTCTCGACCCGATATCATGGACAGCCAAGAGCACGCCCGCCGATTGCACCACCAATCTGAACATCGCGAGCGGGCTTAGGTGGCGAATGTACCTGGTCGATACCGATATCATGATCGACCGCTGCGTTTTGCCGTTATCTCGCTTGGGCTCAATGGTTAGGGCGTTCTTTCAAATATTCGCGATTTTCGGAGTGCGAAAGAGGCGTTGGGGTTGCGAGTTCTAACCCCTGTGCAGTTTGTAAGCGTATTAGCATTAGGAGAGTGATCATGAGCCGATTAACCTTACGATTACCTAGAAACGTCGCAGCAGCAGCTTGCTCAACTTATCCCCCAGGCACACCTTCACTGGGCGGATTCCGTGGTAACGGTAACAGACCTTCTATAGCGTCCTGGGGAAAACTTCTATATCAATTTGTTCACTCGGGCTACATCCGCTAACCCACACAACGGTTAACTCTGGTAAAGTCTGTGCAATCCCATTGCTCGCTAGATCGCTACCTAGCTAAATAACGATGAACTCTACCTATCAGACTACCCCAGTTACCGTATTCGGCCTTTCGGCCATGCGGGGGCGATGGCTGTTTATCCCCCTGGGGATTACCGTACTCCTGTGCCTGGGCACCGTCTATTCCTGGAGCATCTTTAGGAAACCGCTGGAGACGGAACTGGGCATTAGCGCCACCGAAAGCCTGTTGCCCTATACGGTAGCGCTGGTGTG
>SLIY01000200.1 GCA_007135385.1 Leptolyngbyaceae cyanobacterium CSSed165cm_216 | reverse complement strand
GCCTAGATGAGGTCGATCCGACGCTGCTCGACACCTTTGAAAAGCTAGGTATTCCCCTGTCCGAGCAAAAACGGCTAGCCAATGTGGCCGTAGATGCCATCTTTGACAGCGTCTCGGTGGCTACCACCTACAAAGAAAAGCTGGCGGAATCGGGGGTGATCTTCTGCTCAATTTCTGAGGCGCTGCAGGAGCATCCCGATCTGGTGGAAAAGTACCTGGGAACGGTGGTACCCATTGGTGATAACTACTTCGCGGCCCTCAACTCAGCGGTATTTAGCGACGGCTCCTTTGTCTACATCCCCAAGGACACTCAGTGCCCGATGGATCTGTCCACCTACTTTCGGATTAACAATGGCGACTCGGGGCAGTTCGAGCGCACCCTAATTGTGGCCGAATCCGGCAGTTCAGTGACCTACTTAGAGGGCTGCACCGCCCCCATGTATGACAGTAACCAACTCCATGCGGCGATCGTCGAGCTAGTGGCTCTCGACAACGCCGCCATCAACTACTCCACCGTACAAAACTGGTTCGCTGGAGACGAAAACGGCAAAGGCGGTATTTATAACTTCGTCACCAAGCGGGGGCTCTGTGCCGGTAAAAACTCTAAGATTTCCTGGACCCAGGTGGAAACCGGCTCCGCCATTACCTGGAAATACCCCAGTTGTGTGCTGGTGGGCGACAACTCTGTGGGTGAGTTCTACTCTGTGGCGCTGACCAACAATCTGCAGCAGGCCGACACTGGTACCAAAATGGTGCATGTGGGCAAAAACACTAAGAGCACCATTATTTCTAAGGGGATTTCGGCAGCCAAGTCGAAAAATAGCTACCGGGGGCTGGTGAAAATCGGTCCCAAGGCCACTGGAGCTCGTAACTACTCCCAGTGCGACTCGATGCTAATCGGCAACACCTCCAGTGCCAACACCTTCCCCTACATCCAGGTGCAAAACAGCACCGCCCAGGTAGAACACGAAGCCTCCACCTCCAAAATTGGGGAAGACCAGCTGTTCTACTTTGCCCAGCGGGGGATTTCCCCCGAAGATGCGGTATCGATGATCATCAGCGGCTTTTGCCGGGATGTGTTTAACAAGCTACCCATGGAGTTTGCCGCCGAAGCGGACAAGCTGCTGGCTCTGAAGCTGGAGAACACGGTGGGGTAGAGAAGCGGATGGGATTTTGGATTTTAGATTTTGGCTGTCCAATCTAAAATCCAAAATCCAAAGTCCAACATTGAGTCGCAGTTAGGAATCCGGTGGGTGGTGCCCACCCTACGAAAGAATCATGATTAATCACAACAGTAAAACAATTCTCTCGGTGCGCGACCTCCATGCCACCGTTGATGGCACCGAAATTCTCAAGGGCCTCAACCTAGAGGTCAAAGCCGGGGAAATCCACGCCATCATGGGCCTGAATGGCTCTGGTAAAAGTACCTTTTCTAAGGTGTTAGCGGGTCATCCTGATTACAAAGTGACCGCCGGAGAAATCCACTTCAAAGGGCAAGATATGCTTGAGCTAGAACCCCATGAGCGCGCTACCGCCGGGGTGTTTTTGGCCTTTCAGTATCCCCTAGAAATTCCCGGCGTTAGCAATCGGGATTTCTTGAGAGTGGCCTACAATGCCCACCGCAAAGGTCGGGGAGAAGACGAAATTGACGTCTTTGACTTCGATGACCTGATCGAAGAAAAACTGGATGTGGTGAAGATGGACGCCTCCTTTTTGGACCGCAGCGTCAACGAAGGGTTCTCTGGCGGCGAGAAAAAACGCAACGAAATTTTACAAATGGCCCTGTTAGAACCAATCCTGGCCATCCTAGATGAAACCGACTCTGGCCTTGACATTGATGCCCTCAAGACGGTGGCTGGCGGCGTTAACCAGTTGGCTACCCCAGACAATGCCGTGGTCCTGATTACCCACTACCAGCGGCTGCTGAACTACATCCAGCCTGACTATGTGCATGTGATGGCCGATGGCCGCATTGTTACCACTGGGGATAAGTCCCTGGCTCATGAACTCGAAGCCCGTGGCTATGAGTGGATTATGGATGAACATCGAGCGGAGGTGTCGGCATAATGGCTAAGTCAGTGTCTGAGAATGTTCTCTCCCCTATGACCCGGGGCACCGAGCAGCGAGATGCTTACCTCAAGGGGTTAATACAGACGGTGAAGGGGGGGGTACCCGCAGATCTGGCCCTGTCCGAGTTGCGATCGCGGGCTGAGGTGCTGCTCAAAGAGCAAACCTTTCCCCACACCCGCCAAGAAGACTGGCGGTTTACCGATCTGTCCTCCATGCTGGATATCGCGTTTGCCTGTGCCGACGGTGATCAGCCGGTTGCAGCGGCTATCGAAGCTCTGCGCTTACCTGAAACCGCTGGGGCTCAGGTGGTGGTGGTGAACGGGCAAGTGAAGCCTGATCTCTCTCAACTAGATGGACTACCCCAGGGAGCTGTGGTGGGCAGTTTAAGGGCTCTCCAGGATCACCCTATCTGGTTGGAAAAACTGGCGCAGCGCTTGGGTCGGGCCAGTGGCCACCACGAAGTGTTCACCGCCCTCAATACCATTGGCTTTCAGGATGCGGTGGTGGTATGGCTGCCCCCTAATGGGGTGATGGAAACGCCGTTGCAGATCATCTATGGGGCTGAGGCCGCAGATACCCCAGTCCTGGCTCAACCCCGCTGTTTGGTGGTGGCAGAACCTAGTAGCGCCCTCACCCTGATCGAAGATTACTGGGGCAACGCCAGTACGGCTTATTTCACCAATGCTGTCACGGAAATTTGGTTAGAGGCCAATGCCCAGGTGACCCACAGTCGCCTGCAGCGGGAAGGCAGTGGTACCTTCCATATGGCTAAGACCGTGGTGACCCAGGCCCGAGATAGTCAGTATATTGGCACTGCCGTGGATCTAGGGGCTAAACTAGCGCGCCACAACTGGGAAATTTACCAAACCGGTGAGCAAACCACCACCCAGCTGTATGGCCTAGGGGCGATTACCGCCACTCAGCACGCTGATACCCACAGTCTGGTGGCCCTTAGTCATCCCTACGGCACCGTGGGCCAGGTGCACAAAGCGATCGTGGATGATAAAGCCCATAGCGTGTTTAACGGGCGCATGGTAGTGGCCCAAAAGGCCCAGGAAACTAATGCCAGCCAGCTCAACCGCAACCTGTTGCTGTCGGACAAGGCGCGGGTCGATACTAAGCCCCAGCTAGAAATTGTGGCCGACAACGTCAAGTGTGCCCATGGGGCCACCGTCAGCCAGCTGCAGGCGGACGAGATCTTCTACCTGCAAAGTCGGGGGATTAGCGCCTCCCAGGCCCAGCGCTTATTGATCTATGCTTTTGCTATGGAGATGTTAGAGACGATTCCGGTGGCAACTCTGCGATCGCGCCTCACCGACGCTATCTCTGAATGGGCCAGCGCCTAAAACCCACCTCTGTACGGGCGCACCGCAGTGCGCCCCGATCCACCGTTCGGCTGAGCGAAGTCGAAGCCCATCCACCCCCCCACCCCCTCACCCCCATGACCGTCGCCCAAGAACTCACTCTTGCCACCCAGGTCCGCGCTGACTTCCCGATTCTGCACCAGGAGGTCCACGGTCATCCCTTAGTGTATTTCGATAATGCAGCGACCTCCCAAAAGCCCAAGGCGATGCTAGAGGCGCTGCAGCACTACTACCAGCGGGACAATGCCAATGTGCATCGGGGCATCCACTGCCTCAGTGCCCGGGCCACTGATGCCTATGAAGGGGCCAGGGACAAGGTGGCGGCCTTTGTCAATGCCACTAGCCGCAACGAAATTGTCTTTACTCGTAACGCCAGCGAAGCCATCAATCTGGTGGCCTATAGTTGGGGCATGACCACCCTGCAGCCGGGGGACGAAATTGTGCTGTCGGTGATGGAGCACCACAGTAACCTGGTACCTTGGCAATTTGTGGCCCAGCGCACTGGGGCGGTCCTGAAGTTTGTAGGGCTTTCAGCCGATCAGGGCTTTGACCTAGAGCAGTATCGTGAGTTGGTCAGTGACAAGACCCGACTGGTGGCCGTGAACCATGTGTCTAACACCCTGGGCAGCCTGAACCCGGTTGAGGAGATCATTGCCATCGCCCACCGCTATGGGGCCAAAGTGTTGATCGACGGCTGCCAGAGCGCTCCGCACCTACCCTTGAACTTGCCGGCGATGGACTGCGACTGGTTTGTGGCCTCGGGTCATAAGATGTGTGGTCCCACTGGCATCGGCTTTTTGTACGGCAAGCTCGATCTGCTGGAGGCCATGCCCCCCTTCCTGGGCGGTGGCGAGATGATTGCCGATGTGTTTCTGGACCACGCCACCTATGCCGAGCTGCCCCACAAGTTTGAGGCGGGCACCCCGGCCATTGCCGAGGCGATCGCCCTGGG
>SLIY01000126.1 GCA_007135385.1 Leptolyngbyaceae cyanobacterium CSSed165cm_216 | reverse complement strand
GCATCAGACCTGATGAAATTAGCAGCATCATTAAGCAGCAAATTGAGCAGTACAACCAGGATGTCAAAGTATCCAATGTGGGTACCGTGCTTCAGGTGGGCGACGGTATTGCTCGGATCTACGGTTTAGAGAATGCCATGTCCGGCGAACTGTTGGAGTTCGAAGATGGCACTGTGGGGATTGCCCTAAACCTGGAAGAAGATAATGTGGGTGCTGTGTTAATGGGCAATGGCATCGACATCCGTGAGGGAAGTTCGGTGGCAGCCACTGGGAAGATTGCTTCTGTACCAGTGGGAGAAGCGATGTTGGGTCGGGTTGTGGACCCCCTAGGTCGCCCCATTGATGGTAAGGGGGATGTTCAAACCAGTGAAACTCGCCTGATTGAGTCCCCTGCCCCTGGCATCATTGAACGGAAGTCGGTATATGAACCGCTACAAACTGGGATTACAGCTATTGATGCCATGATTCCCATTGGTCGGGGGCAACGGGAGCTAATCATTGGAGACCGTCAGACCGGCAAAACCGCGATCGCGATCGACACCATCCTCAACCAAAAGTCTGAAGATGTGGTCTGTGTATACGTAGCCATTGGCCAAAAAGCATCCTCGGTGGCCCAGATTGTAGATGTGCTGCGAGAGCGGGGTGCCCTAGACTACACCATTGTGGTTATGGCTAACGCCAACGACCCGGCTCCATTGCAATATCTAGCGCCTTACACCGGTGCTGCCCTGGCCGAGTACTTCATGTACAAGGGCAAAGCCACTCTGGTGGTCTACGATGACTTGACCAAGCAGGCCCAGGCCTACCGACAAATGTCCTTGCTGTTGCGTCGTCCCCCCGGTCGTGAAGCCTTTCCTGGGGATGTGTTTTACCTCCACTCTCGCCTACTGGAACGGGCCGCTAAGTTAAGCCCCGAGTTAGGTGAGGGTAGTATGACGGCCCTACCGATCATTGAAACCCAGGCGGGTGACGTTTCAGCTTACATCCCCACCAACGTTATCTCTATCACTGACGGTCAGATCTTCCTGTCCTCTGACCTGTTTAACTCAGGTCTGCGGCCCGCGATTAACGCTGGTATTTCGGTATCACGGGTGGGATCGGCGGCTCAAATTAAGGCCATGAAGCAAGTGGCCGGCAAAGTTAAACTAGAACTGGCTCAGTTTGACGAACTGCAAGCCTTCTCTCAGTTTGCCTCTGACCTGGATGTAGCCACCCAGAAGCAGCTAGCTCGGGGAGAGCGGCTCCGGGAATTGCTGAAGCAACCCCAGTATTCTCCCCTGCCAGTGGAAGAGCAGGTGGTGGTTATTTACGCGGGGATTAATGGCTACATGGATGATGTGCCAGTGGCTCAAGTGGTGTCCTTCGCCCAGGAACTACGTAACTACATCCGCAATAACAAGCCCAAGTTTGCTGAGCTGATTAAGACCGACAAGAAGCTCACTGACGAGAGCGAGTCCCTTCTAAAGGAAGGTATCACTGAGGCCAAGCAGGCCTTTATGGCAGCGGCTTAGCCCTGCCTGCCTTGACGCCAACCTTTCTAAGTCTGTTGTTAGGAAGGTTGGCGCTTCGATCACCGCTGAGGACACATAATGGCTAACCTGAAAGCAATTCGAGACCGCATTAATTCTGTCAAAAATACTCGAAAGATTACAGAGGCCATGCGCTTGGTGGCTGCGGCCAAGGTGAGGCGGGCCCAAGAGCAAGTGATTGCTACTCGGCCTTTTGCTGATCGCCTGGCTCAAGTCTTATATGGCCTCCAAAGTCGCCTCAAGTTCGAAGAAGCTGACTTGCCACTGCTGAAACAGCGAGATGTTCAAACTGTCGCGATTCTGGTCATTTCTGGCGATCGCGGCCTGTGTGGTGGCTACAACACCAATGTGATTCGTCGTGCTGAGCTAAGGGCCAAGGAGATTGCTAGCGAAGGGCTAGACTATCGCTACATTTTAGTGGGACGTAAGGCGAATCAATACTTTAAACGTCGAGAGCAGCCAATTGAGGCGTCTTTCATTGGTATGGAACAAATTCCGACGGCGGATGAAGCGTCGCGGATTGCTGACGAACTGCTGTCGCTGTTCCTGTCAGAAGAGGTGGATCGGGTGGAATTAGTGTATACCCGGTTTGTTTCCCTGGTGAGTTCACGCCCTGTAGTGCAAACTCTGCTACCTTTGGATCCTCAAGGTCTGGAAGCATCTGATGATGAAATCTTTCGTTTGACCACTCGGGGTGGGGCATTTGAAGTAGAGCGGGAAAAATTACCAGCTCAAGCGCCTACGTCTTTTCCCCAAGACATGCTGTTTGAGCAAGATCCGGTGCAAATTCTGGATGCACTCTTGCCCCTGTATTTGAACAATCAGATTCTGCGATCGCTGCAAGAGTCGGCCGCTAGTGAGTTAGCCGCTCGAATGACGGCGATGAACAACGCCAGTGACAATGCCAAAGAGTTGGGTAAGACCCTGAACTTAACCTATAACAAGGCCCGTCAGGCGGCGATTACTCAGGAAATTCTGGAGGTGGTCTCTGGTGCCAATGCCCTTGGTTAGGGTTGGTGAGCCTACCTCCTCGGCTAGCAATAGTCGTCGGATCGCATGTCATCACGCTTGAATAGGGCAACCCTCAGCACACAATTTTAAGCTGACCCAATCCTATTCAGCGAAATAACAGCAAAAGCCCCCAATATTGGGGGTTTTTGTTTGATGGTTTGAAGATATCGGTCTACCACAGCCCATTTGGGGGCTTAATTGCGGGTTAACCACTTTTGAGCGTTGAGCCGCTGCACAGTATACATCACCATTAAATCCAAGTTAACTCTGCGCTCATCCCCCATGAACTGCTCAATCGTACTGGGCTGAGACCCTTTGTCCGCAAAATAAAATACCTTGGAACTCTTGATGTCGTCTTTGGTGAAGGCAATATTGAACTGGCGATCGCCCCCTTGCCACTGCCCTTGAACATGCCAGTATGGTTCTGAGTCATCGATCCCAATGACAGTTAGGGGGCGCTGATCCAAGCTGAGCTGGATATCATCAATGCCTTCCTCTTGTAAGGCTGATTGCAGGGACGGAAAAAAGTGCTCCTGAATAAACTCAGGGAAGGGCTTATCTTCCACCGCAGGCGGCTTTTCCTTCTTTTTGGCAGGGGCCTTGGCTGCTGGCTTAGCATCGCCCTTAGAGGAATCGCCCTGGGAGGAATCACCCTTGGAAGAGTCGGCCTTAGGCGCGGGGGTAGTCTGATTAGCGTTAGACTCGGGAGCAGACTTCGGAGTCTTTTCGTCGACCATAGGGAGAAAACCCTCAGAACATCAAAAACAACAATTCAGTAAATCTGATTAAATCTGGGTCAGATCGGGTCAATACCCGACCGCCCAACTGGGCTTAGCAGCAAAGCGTCAGCTCCGATGGGACAAAGGTGTGCGGGGAAGGATACATTCTTTTCCATACTAGAGGAAACACTGCCAAAAATCATCCTGTCCTAGGGGAGCTTTCTGACTCCAGAAGCCTGAGTTTCTAAGGTCCAGGGTGCAGTTATGTTGACTCCCCTAACGGCCCTGATCGCCAAGATATTGACGGCAGAAACCGCCCTCAGGGGTAAACTAGTCCTCTATCCCTGAATCAACTGTAGGAAATTCCATGATGGACAGGCCTAAGGGGCTAGATTAAGCATGGCTTTACGAATGGTAGCCGTATTGTCAGAGTTATGCCCCTGATTCACCGGAACGCCCACGGCTTCTAAGTCAGCATCGACCATCAGCCGTACCAACTCTTGAAAGGAAACACTGGGCTGCCATCCCAGTTTTTGGTTAGCTTTGCTGGCATCACCAATCAACAATTCCACTTCTGCCGGGCGTAGATAGCGAGGGTCAAACTCGACATAGTCATGCCAGTCAAGGTTGACATGGCTAAAGGCCAGGTCTAAGAATTCTTTGATGGAGTGGGTTTCGTTGGTGGCCACCACATAGTCGTCGGGCTGATCTTGCTGGAGCATCAACCACATCGCCTTAACATAGTCTTTGGCGTAACCCCAGTCCCGTTTGGCATCGAGGTTGCCCAGGTACAGTTTTTTTTGCTGCCCGGTGACAATCCGGGCTACGGCACGGGTGATTTTGCGGGTTACAAAAGTTTCTCCCCGGCGCGGCGACTCGTGGTTAAACAGAATGCCATTGCAGGCAAACAAGTTGTAAGACTCGCGGTAGTTCACCGTTTGCCAGTGGGCGTACACCTTGGCACAGGCATAGGGACTGCGGGGGTAAAACGGCGTGGCTTCAGTCTGGGGAATGGCTTGTACTTTGCCAAACATCTCTGACGACCCAGCCTGGTAAAAGCGCACCTCTAAATCAGTCCGGTGTTGATAGTCACGAATCGCTTCTAAAATCCGCAGGGTGCCCATACCGACTGAATCG
>SLIY01000187.1 GCA_007135385.1 Leptolyngbyaceae cyanobacterium CSSed165cm_216 | reverse complement strand
CTCCTGGCTCCTGACTCCTGACTCCTGACTCCTGACTCCTGGCTCCTGACTCCTGACTCCTGACTCCTGGCTCCTGACTCCTGACTCCTGTCCCCTGTCCCCTGGCTCCGGTAAGATTTTGGCATGACTGAAACCCCATCCCTTCCCACCATTCCCTCCCAAGCCTGGCAGCGACCCATCGGCCAGCCCTGGGACCGCCACTACATCGTGCGCTACGCCAGTAACCTGGACGACGGCCCCAGCCATGGGGCACCACTGGGGGGCTTTGGGGCGGGGTGTATCGGGCGATCGCCCCATGGCGACTTTAACCTCTGGCACCTGGACGGGGGCGAGCATCTGTTCCAGCCGTTTCCAGGCTGCCAGTTCACGGTGTGGGAAAAGACCGGGGCCGGTACCCAGGTCTATGCCCTCAGCACCGAACCACCGCCGGATGGCCGACTGTCAGCCTGGCAGTGGTACCCCCCTTCGACCCCAGATCGCCAGACGGGCCACTACTACGCCCTCTATCCCCGCAGTTGGTACCGCTACGAGAACGTCTTTCAGGCCCAGCTCAGCTGCGAACAGCTATCGCCCATCTGGCCCCACAACTATCAAGAGGCCAGCTACCCGGTGGCCCTGTTTGAATGGACCGCCCACAACCCCAGCCGCTTTCCGATCACCCTGAGTCTGATGGTGAGTTGGCAGAATCTGGTGGGTTGGTTCACCAATACTCAAACCGCCCCAGAGGTGCGGCAGCGGGATGACGGCAGCCCTTACTACGACTATGTCCCGGCGATCGGCCAGAGTGCGGGTAATGTCAACCAACTGATTGCCAATGATGGGGTGAAGGGGCTACGGCTAGATGGGGCCTGGCAGGGGCCGCCCCAGGAGGGAGACGGTCAGTGGTGTCTTCTCACCCCCGACACCCCAGGGGTAGAAGTATCCTACGACCTGCGCTGGAACCCGGCGGGGGACGGGGGCGACCTCTGGGATGCCTTTGCCCGGGTGGGGCGACTGATGAACCTGATGGACACCACCGCCGCCGCCGAGGATGAGCACATTGCCGGGGCGATCGCCCTGCGCTTTACCCTGCAACCCGGCGAAACTCGGCAAATTCCGGTGGCGTTGGCCTGGGACTTACCGGTGACGGAGTTTGCCGCCGGGGTGGTCAGCTATCGGCGCTATACTGACTTCTTTGGTAAAACTGGGCGCAATGCCCAGGCGATCGCCTTTA
The DNA here is from genome assembly GCA_007135385.1 of Leptolyngbyaceae cyanobacterium CSSed165cm_216. Classification (GTDB taxonomy): domain Bacteria; phylum Cyanobacteriota; class Cyanobacteriia; order Phormidesmidales; family Phormidesmidaceae; genus Nodosilinea. The sequence goes on along the minus strand of SLIY01000187.1, from coordinate 3,194 downwards.
CCGCCCTGAACGACTATAAAACCTGGCAACAGCAGATCGAGGCCTGGCAGCAGCCGATTTTGGCCCGCCCCGACCTACCGGACTGGTTCAAAATGGCCCTGTTCAACGAACTGTACGACCTGGCCAGCGGTGGCACCCTGTGGAGCGCCGCCACCGAGGCGGATCCCGTGGGTCAGTTTGCAGTGCTGGAGTGCCTCGACTATCGCTGGTATGAAAGCCTGGACGTGCGGCTATACGGTGGGTTTGCCACCCTGCTGCTGTGGCCCCAACTCGAAAAAGCAGTGCTGCGGGCCTTTGCCCGGGCCATTCCCACCCAGGATGACCGCCAGCGGGTGATTGGCTACTATGCCACCATTGGGGCCGACAGCCCCATGGCCCAGCGCAAGGCCAAAGGGGCCACCCCCCACGACCTGGGAGCCCCCAATGAGCAGCCCTGGGTGCAGACCAACTACACCAGCTACCAGGATTGCAACCAGTGGAAAGACCTGGGCAGTGACTTTGTGCTGCAAGTGTACCGGGCTTACCGGTTCACGGGGGCCAATGACCTGGATTTCTTGCAGGCCTGTTGGCCCGCCGTGGTGGAAACCCTGCAATACCTGAAGCAGTTCGACAAGGACGGCGATGGCATCCCCGAAAATAGCGGTGCCCCAGACCAAACCTTCGACGACTGGCAGCTACAGGGCATTAGTGCCTACTGTGGGGGGCTGTGGCTGGCCGCTCTAGAAGCGGCGATCGCCATGGCTGAGATCCTGCAACAGGCCAAGCTGGCCCCCGGCAACACGCCGATTTTGCTCTCCCAGTACCGCCGCTGGCTGGACAACGGCCTCAAGGCCTACCACCCGAAACTGTGGAATGGCCACTACTACCGCCTGGATACCGGCAGCAATTCGGATGTGGTGATGGCAGATCAGCTCTGCGGCCAGTTTATGGCCCGGTCCCTGGGCTTGGCTGACCTGGTGGAGGACGACTATATCCAGTCGGCCCTAGCCGCCATCTACGACGCCTGCTTTGTGAACTTCAACCAGGTGGCTCAGCGCCAGGCCCGACCCCAGCAGCAAAAGTTTGAGGGAGCCCAGGTGGGGAATTTTAGCGCCGCCACCCTCAAGCAACCGATCGGAGCCGCCAACGGGGTGCGGCCTGACGGCAGCCCCGACGACCCCGACGACACCCACCAGCTAGAGGTGTGGACCGGCATTAACTTTGGCCTGGCCGCCTTTATGGCCCAAATGGGTAAGCGGCAGGAAGCCATGGCGATCGCGGCGGCTGTGGTGCAGCAAATCTACACCTATGGGTTGCAGTTTCGCACCCCCGAGGCGATCACCGCCCTGGGCACCTATCGGGCCTGTCACTACATGCGACCCATGGCGATCTGGGGGCTTTACGCCAGTCTTTGACGTTAGGGGCAGCCTGAATCCAGATCCCAGGGTTCTGCCTTGGGATGCCCCAACCGTCATCGCCTCTGAGCCAACGAACCCTGGGCTTTTGACATGCTGTACCGATGCCCTAAACCATCGCCGGAATTTTAATCCCCGACAAAATGCCCTCCTGTTGGGCCATGTAGAGCATCAAATCCACCACCCGCATGGAGTAGCCCCACTCATTGTCGTACCAGGCCACCACCTTAAAGAAGTTGTCGTTCAGGGCAAGGCCTGCCCCAGCATCGAAGGTGCTGGAATGGGGATCCGTCGTGAAGTCTGTGGACACGACATCGTCGTCGGTATAGCCCAAAATGCCATTCATGGGGCCATTGGCGGCGGCCTTCATGGCGGCACAAATGGCCTCATAGCTGGTGGCTTGATCGGTCTTAAAGGTGAGATCCACTACGGACACATTCGGGGTCGGTACCCGAAAGGCCATGCCCGTGAGTTTGCCCTTGAGGGCGGGCAACACCAGGGTTACGGCTTTGGCCGCCCCAGTGGAGGCGGGGATGATGTTTTGCCCGGCACCCCGTCCCCCCCGGAAGTCTTTCTTTGAGGGGCCATCTACCGTAGGCTGGGTGGCGGTGGAGGCGTGGACGGTGGTCATGAGCCCTTCTGCCAGGCCAAAGTTGTCTTGGATCACCTTAGCGATCGGGGCCAGGCAGTTGGTAGTGCAGCTGGCGTTGGAAACAATCAAGTCGCTGTCGGAATTATAAGCCTCGTGGTTGACCCCAACCACAAAAGTGGAGACCTTATCTGGGTCTTTGGTGGGAGCTGACAAAACCACCCGCTTGGCCCCGGCCTCAATGTGCTGGTGGGCGGTGTCAAAGGTGGTAAACAGGCCGGTGGATTCCACCACATAGTCTACCCCGAGATCTTTCCAGGGCAGCTCAGCCGGGTTGCGCACGGACATGCAGGGAATTTTTTTGCCATCTACAATGATGCCGTCTTCGGCGGCTTCGACGGTGCCATCAAAGCGCCCATGGGTGGAATCATACTTGAGCAAATAGGCCAGGTTGGCGGGGGGCACCAGGTCATTAATGCCAACAAACTCCAAATTGGGGTTTTTAATCCCCCCTCGTAGTACTAGGCGGCCAATGCGGCCAAATCCATTAATCCCAATTTTTAATGTTGCCATGCTGGATTGTCCTTTAAGTGTGCATGATCGAGGCTGGTAACCAGGGGGGATGGTAATTACTATAAATCCCCGCCCATGTTGGCCGGGGTTACCCCTCCGGTGGCTGTTTCGTCTTCTATCACTATGTTGTAAGCGACAAACCAGAAAAACACTGTAGATCTAATCTTTTCTTTGGGCTTTTCTTTGGCCTTGCCGATGGGCTGGTCTATGGCAACGATTGGCCAGAGGCAGCACCTCTGGGGAAGAGCGCGCATCCGATACCTTGCAGACCCACCCCTGCCTACTTCGACAAGTTACCCCTACTTCGACAAGCTCAGTACATCGCCTGGGGTCGCTGCGCGAACAGCACAGGCCTCCCAGCAGGGGATGCTGATACCCAACACCCAACCCCCGACACCCCCAATATTTTCGTTATGCGGTCCTAGCAACTGAACCTTTCCGTTAGAATAACTGAAAGCCAGGGTGTTAGCGGATTACTCATTGCTGTGGGAGACCTGCTGTGTTTACTGGCATTGACATTATTGCAATCTTGTTAGCGGTGATGGTGTTTGTATACGCCACCAAACCTAGCAAAGAGACTGAGCTGACGTTTGAACCATTAACCTTCTTGGTGGTGCTGTTTGTGGCGGCGATGGTGG
>SLIY01000019.1 GCA_007135385.1 Leptolyngbyaceae cyanobacterium CSSed165cm_216 | reverse complement strand
CTTTACCTCCCCCTTAATCCCCTGCCCCGGCAATGCAGTAAAGTAGATCCTTGTGACATTTTTATGGCTGACCCATGCCCAAGGTTCTTGTTTCCGACCCGATTGATCAGGCGGGCCTCGATATTCTGTCCCAGGTGGCCCAGGTAGACGTTAATACCGGTCTCTCTCCAGATGAGCTGGTTAACGTCATCGGTGATTACGATGCCCTGATGATTCGCTCTGGTACTAAGGTGACCAAAGCTGTGATTGATGCTGGCCAGAACCTACAAATTATCGGACGAGCGGGCGTCGGCGTCGACAATGTAGATGTGCCCGAAGCCACCCGGCGCGGCATTGTGGTGGTCAACTCTCCCGAAGGCAACACCATTGCCGCCGCCGAACATGCCCTGGCAATGATGATGTCCCTGTCCCGCTACATTCCCAGTGCCGATCGCTCCGTCAAGGCCGGGGAGTGGAAGCGCAAAGAGTACACCGGCGTAGAAATTTACAAAAAGACTCTAGGGGTGGTGGGCCTGGGTAAAATTGGCTCCCATGTGGCGGCGGTGGCCCGGGCCATGGGTATGAAGCTGCTGGCCTATGATCCCTTTATCTCTGCCGATCGGGCGGAGCAGCTGGGTTGCCGCCTGGTGGATCTTGGCCTGCTGTTCCGGGAGTCGGACTACATTACCCTGCACTTGCCTAAAACTCCGGAAACGACCCATCTGATCGATGAAGCGGCGCTGGCCACCATGAAGCCCACAGTCCGCATCGTCAACTGTGCCCGGGGAGGGATTATTGACGAAGCCGCTTTGGCTAAGGCGTTGCGGCAGGGCACCATTGGCGGTGCCGCCCTGGATGTATACGAATCAGAGCCCTTAGGGGAATCAGATCTGCGAGATCTAGATAAAGGGATTATTCTCACCCCCCACCTGGGTGCTTCCACCGCAGAGGCCCAGGTGAATGTGGCCATTGATGTGGCTGAGCAAATTCGGGATGTGTTGTTGGGGCTGCCGGCTCGATCGGCGGTAAATATTCCTGGTCTGCGGCCCGAGGTGCTCAAGAAACTGCGTCCCTACCTGCAACTGGCCGAAACCTTGGGCAACCTGGTGGGGCAGTTGGCTGGCGGTCGGGTCGAGGAACTCACCGTGCGTTTGCAAGGGGATATTGCCAGTGGCGATAGCCAGCCGATTATGATTGCCGCTCTTAAGGGGCTGCTGTCCCATGCTCTGCAAGAACGGGTCAACTATGTGAACGCTTCCATTGAAGCCAAGGAGCGGGGGATTCACGTGATTGAAACCCGAGATGCTGATCTGCGGGACTACACCGGCTCGTTAAATCTTTCGGCCAAGGGTAGCCTTGGGGAACATTCTGTGACCGGAGTGCTGCTGGGGGGCACCGAGATTCGAGTCACCGATATCGACGAATTCCCAATTAATGTGCCCCCGACCCGGCATATGCTGTTCACCCTGCACCGGGATATGCCAGGCATCATCGGCAAAATTGGTTCGCTGCTGGGTAGTTTTAACGTCAACATCGCCAGCATGCAGGTGGGGCGCAAGATTGTCCGGGGCGATGCCGTGATGGTACTCAGTCTTGATGATCCCCTACCGGAAGGGATCCTGGCTGAAATCCTCAAGGTGCCGGGTATTCGCGATGCCTATACCGTAAATCTGTAGCATGGGATTGGTCGATACTCTGCAAAGGCATTCGCGGTCATGGCTGTGATCAATACCTGGTGGGAAGTGCAAGTCCGATGCGATCCAGCCCTAGAGGACTTAGTCTTTTGGCGGTTTGATAGCTTTGGCAGCCAAGGTACCTCGACCCAGCAGCGAGGCTCCACTTGTTTGATCACGGCTTACTTTCCCCAGCATCGGTTGGAGTTGTTAGACCTGTCGGCACTGGCGTTGTTCATGCGGCAGGATGCTTTATGCAGCTCTGTGGTGCCGCCTCGGGTCAGTTGGCGAGTCATTGATGAAGAGGACTGGTCCAAAAGCTGGAAAGAGCACTGGCAGCCACAGCCGATTGGCGATTGCTTTTTGATTACGCCAGCCTGGTTATCGCCTCCAGAGGGCAACCAGCGGTTAGTGCTGCGGTTAGATCCAGGGGTTGCCTTTGGTACCGGGGCGCACCCCACGACTCAGCTATGTCTGGAGTCTTTAGAAATGCGGCTCACCCATGAACGCAGTGATGTCACCATTGCTGATATTGGTTGTGGGTCTGGTATTTTGTCGATCGGTGCCTTGTTGCTGGGGGCTAAGCAAGCTTACGCCGCTGATATTGATGACTTAGCAGTGCAGTCCGCCCAGGCCAATCGTGACCTGAATGACTTGCCTGAGGGGCGGATGCCGGTGCTCCACGGCAGTTTAGATGCCCTGGCCAAGACGATTCAAGCGCCGGTAGATGGGGTGGTGTGTAATATTTTGGCCGAGGTGATTTTAGATTTGATCCCGCAGCTGCACACCATTGTGGTGCCCGATGGCTGGGGCATTTTAAGTGGTATCTTGCTGGAGCAGTCTAAGTTGGTTGCCGATACCTTGGAGCAGCATGGTTGGGTGGTGGCTACCCTGTGGCGGCAGCAAGAGTGGTGTTGTTTGAATGTGCGGCGATCGCCAGCCTAACCCCATGACCCCTTCAAATAGTCTAAACTTCATTGTTAAAGTCGTGCTGGCATCAGCGGCCCTGGGGGCTGTGATCAAGTACGTTATCCCTCAATGGTCGGTGTCTCCTTCCCTGGGGCTGGCCCTGGGGCTTTTGGTGGGGCCAGCCCTACTGATGGCCGGTCTATTATGGCTGCAAGCCCGCCCCGTTGACGATCAGTCCGATCAGCCCTAAGAGCAGCTATGCGCTCCATCGACAGTATTAACGACAAAATTCGCCAGGGTAAGGTGGTAGCACAAACCGCCACCAAGTTTAAGGCATTTGTTCACGAGCAGGGGATTGCTAGGGCTGCTAAAGCCGTAGATGTGGTGGTCACCGGTACCTTTGAACCGATGGAATCATCAGGGGCCATTCTGAACTTAGGGCATACTGATCCCCCGATTAAGCTGCTGGAATGCTATCTGAATGGGGTGGCCGCCTACGCGGGCTTTGGCGCCGTAGATGTGTACCTGGGGGCCAGCCAGCCTAGCGTTGCCGGGCGGGGTGGAGAACCCTTGGAAACAGAAGAAGCCCGGGAATATGGCGGTGGCCATGTGATTGCTGATTTAATCGCCGGGCGGAGTGTGCACTTGCAAGCGACGGGCCATGCTACCGACTGCTATCCCCGGGTTAGCCTTGACACCACCATTACCCAGGACACCATTAACCAGTTTTACCTATTTAACCCCCGCTGTTTGTACCAAAATTTCATTGTGGGGGTTAATGGCGGCGATCGCCCCCTAGCCACCTATCTGGGGCCGCTGCAACCGCGCCTGGGCAATGCTGTCTATGCTAATCCCGGGGCGCTTTCACCTCTGCTAAACGATCCTGATTTGGCCGCTATTGGCATTGGTAGTCGCGTGTTTTTGGGGGGCGGTGTGGGTTATGTTGCCTGGGAAGGAACCCAGCACTTTCCCTTGCAGCGGCGGCTAGCCAACCGCACCCCCATTGGCCCAGCGGCAACGGTGGCGCTGATCGGCGATGCTAAAGCCATGCAGCCCCAGTGGGTACGGGGCTGCTACTTCAGAGGCTATGGACCGTCCCTGATGCTGGGGGTAGGGGTGCCAATCCCGATCCTAAATGAGGCGATCGCCGCCCACTGTGCCGTCCAAGATAGCGATATTGTGGCCCCCGTGATGGATTTTTCCATTCCCCGCCGGGTACGGCCTACCTTTGGCCTGGTGAGCTACGCCCAGCTGAAATCAGGCCATATTACCATCGAAGGGCAGGCGGTACGAACCGCCCCCCTGGCCAGCCTTTACCTAGCTAACCAGGTGGCTGAGACGCTCAAAACCTGGATTGAGGCCGGACAATTTGAGCTGACGATCCCAGTTGCGCCCCTGCCCCGCGATCGCGCCTTTTTACCCCAAGATGCACTCAGCGGTTAAGTACTAGTGGTCTGTCAATCCTAACTTTGTAGGTTGGGTGAAACACAGTGGAACCCAACCTATGAGAACCCCAATCTTTAGGCTTGATGCTGTACCAGGATGGAATGATAACAAACCCTAGTTATATACCCCCGAATCAAACCCTGTACCGCTCAGGCTGAGCTTGTCGTTTCGCAAGCGACATGAAACACAACATGGCTCCCTTTGGGAGCAAGCCCTAACTCGTTTCGGGGTTTTGTTAACCGGATTTGGTATGACACTAAAATTAACCCTGTCAAACCACCTTGACAGGGTTGGATGGGCAATGTGCACCGGCCTTAAATCAATGACAGTCGTGTTAGGGTGCCTGATCAACGTGGGATCGATCCAAGCGGAACAACTCTCCCAGAGAATGCTCAAAAACCAGGGAT
>SLIY01000329.1 GCA_007135385.1 Leptolyngbyaceae cyanobacterium CSSed165cm_216 | reverse complement strand
TTTTCTACGAGACTGAAGCTGGTGACGAGAAACGGGAGAAACATCAGTCATAGCAACGTCCAGGTTAGCCCATATATCCCAGACTGGGCCTAGGTTGATGCCGATTTTAGCGTTTGTAGCGATTCCTGTAACGCTTTTTCCCATTGATTCGCCATATCACAGTCAATAAAGGGAATCCGATAGTCTGAACCGTTGGCCAGGATCAAGACTAGTTCAATGGCTTGTCCCCGTTTAACCAGGGTATTGAGGGGAACTGGCTGGCGGTTCACCTGCACTTGAATGGTATCTACGTCATGGAGATCAAGGGATTGTAGATTAATCGGCCCTTGGGGGGTGGGCTGCCCCCAGACCAGAGTCGCCCCGGCCTGGGCCAGCACCGCCCGAATATCGTACTTGCCCCGGTCAAACTCTGCGGCCCAGGCTTCATAGGCCTGCAACTTTTGATACTCGCGCCAGCCAGCCCAGGCTAACCAGATAAAGGTACCTAGCAGGGGCAACCACATCAGTCCTCGTTCCATAGTGTCTGGTTTATCCTCGCTGACGATGTACGCTAAACAACAGCATTGTCAGATCAAATACCTCCTATTGAGCACTGGCCAATCGAGGAAGTAAGCTCTGTTCAAATTGTAAAGTCTTGCAACAGCTAATCCCTCAGATCCCTGGGCTCATGGAAGAGTAAGCCTAGTATGGGCTGTGACCAAGCGGGACGCGCCCATGACAATACGTTTTTGTGCGTTCTTGGAGGCTGTATTTTGGCATTTCTACCTGTTTTAGCGGCAGTACCCAACACCTTAACTTGGAGTCCGAAGGTGGCGGTGGTAATGATTGTGTGCAACATTTTGGCGATCGCCTTTGGCAAGCTGACCATCAAGTATCCCAGTGCTGCGCCAGCGATGCCTTCCCCACAGCTATTTGGCGGCTTTGGTCTGCCAGCGGTGCTGGGAACCGCCAGCTTTGGGCACCTAATCGGGGCTGGGGTAATTTTGGGCCTAGCCAATTTGGGGGCGCTATAGACGCCTCGATAGATCCCTTGATTGATTAATTTGACATACTTTTGGCCCCATAACGCGGTCTGGCGTCTATGGGGCTTTGTTGTTTTCCACCACCACGAGGCCAAGCCACTATGGGATTAGGAGTATGGAGTGCGATCGCCTATGGCATTTTGGCGGCGGTAGGCGGTGTCATGGGGTATGTCCAGGCCCGCAGCCAAGTGTCACTGATCAGCGGCCTGATCAGTGGCGGCTTGTTGCTCCTCGGCGCTTGGCTATGGCAGGCAGGGTCGGCTGCAGGGTCGGGGCTGGCCATGGGGGTGACCGTGGCCCTGCTGATCGTTTTTTTACGCCGCTGGCAACAAACCCGTAAGGCCATGCCAGCCCTACTGATGGTGGTGGCAGGCCTATTAGCCTTGATCGGCATGATGATTTCCCTAGGCTAAGGCCGCTGCTGGACAGTAGTCTCGCCAATGGTGATACCAATGGCGAGATCCACTAGGTTACTCAGAGGCTTGCTCTTGCTGACGCTGTTGTAGGTCTCGGGCCGAAATCCCCTCGGTTTGGTTGCCAAACCGCCAGAGAGCCGCAGCGGCTTCGGCTTGGGTAACCGCCTTTTGGGGCTGAAAAAGGGTGGTAAAGCCAAAGGTGCGCAGAATATTGGCGAAATCCCCAATTTGACGGTCGGCCAACACGGCTCGCAGGGCCAGGGGCTCAATATCCTCAGCATCCTGGAACCCCCAGGTGGCTTTAACGGCGTCTGGAGTGGCCGTGGGCAGGGGCGATCGCGTGTCTAGGGGCACCTTCCACAGCACCAGAGTTTCTCGCGTCAACGGATCGTCGGGGCGGAAGTTCACGGCTGTGGCGTTACCGGTCAGGGCACTGGGAATAATGCCAGCCTCCGTCAGCCCTTGAATGGCTCGATACTGGGGATGGGCGGTGGGCACATCTTGAAAAGCCGGGGTGCTGCTGGTAGCCCCTGGGCGAATGCGTTTGGCCGCTTGGTCAGCGTAAAATGTATTGTTAGCAACAAACAGCCATTGGGCGTACTCGGCACGAGTGATGGTCTGGTTCGGCTGAAAGGCTAAATCCGCGATCGCCCCGTTTGAGTTTTCCCCGGCTAATCCTAACGCCATCCAATCCTGCACGTAGGGTCGCAGATCCTCGGGCACGTCCCTGAGTAGGGCATTGCCATGGCGGCTGCGGACAGGCGTGGTATCGTCAGCCTGGGCATAGAACACGGGGCCAATAAAGTCCGCGTCCCCCGGTTGGGGGATATCAGCGACGCTTTGGTCGTTATCCACATCGGCGGGTGCTGATTCTGGATCAGCTTCAGTCTCTGCGTGATCATAAACTAGGCGATCTTGAAGCTGAGGATCAGCCTCTAGGGATTGCTCTAGGGGACTACCGGCACAGCCCGCTACCAGCGCCAGGCTAACCACAGCCAACCTCGAGATCACCCTAGCGGGGCGACACAGACTGAATAAAGCTGACCTGTTGCTCACGAATTGCCTACTGTAATGCCATAGTCACAATTTTAAGCCAGGGAGGCAGGACTGTTACCTTGGCGGATAAATCCCACTGATGGCCGCTGATAGACACCGATGGAGGATAGGGATGGCCGCTCAACCACTGATTATTGACTGTGACCCTGGGGTCGATGACGCGATCGCTCTGCTCCTGGCCCTGGCCTCCTCAGAGGACCTAGATCTACTGGGTATTACCACCGTGGCGGGCAACGTCCCCCTGCCCTTAACCCAATACAATGCCCGGCGTATCGTTCATCTGGCTGAGCGCCCCGATGTGCCAGTATTTGCTGGCTGTCCCCGACCGATTTTGTGCCCCCCGGTTACAGCAGAACATGTCCATGGCACAACGGGCTTAGACGGGGCCAGCTTGCCGGAACCCACGGTCCCGTTGCAGGCCCAACATGCGGTGGCCTTCTTAATCAACCAACTGGCCCAGGCCTCAACCCCAATTACCCTGGCCACCCTCGGCCCCTTAACCAACTTGGCGGTAGCCCTGGTGCAGTGTCCTGATATTGCCCAGGGCATTGATCGGGTGGTGATGATGGGCGGGGCCATGGGATTGGGGAACGTCACCCCTTCGGCTGAATTTAACCTCTATGCCGATCCCCATGCGGCCCGGGTGGTTGTAGAAGCAGGGCTTGACCTGACCATGGTGGGCTTAGAGGTTACCCACCAGGTGGTCACTACCCCCGAACGGCTGGCGGCGTTAGCGGCTATCGATACCCCCGTCGGCCAAGTCGCCACAGATCTATTGCGCCACTATGGCCAACTCGATGCCGACCGCTATGGGCTGGCAGGGTCGCCGCTCCATGACCCCTGCGTGATCGCCTATCTGCTGCAACCCGATCTGTTTACAGGGCGACCCATACACCTGGCGATCGAAACCGATAGCCCCCTCTGCCTAGGGCGCACGGTGGTCAATCCCTACCCCAATGCTGACCAACCGGCCAATGCCACAGGGCTAGAAACCGCTGCTGCCGACGGTATCTATCAACTCTTAACGGAACGGTTGGCAAAACTATAAACCATCACAGAATCGAGCCGGTCGAGCTTGATAGGATAAACTTAAGCCCCTGTCGGTTGACTCCATGAGCTATACCACCGAGCAACTGCTCGATTTTCTGGATCAGGAACTGCGGGCCACCTGGAAAGGAGAGCGGGTGGTGCTGTCCTCTGCCGATCGCCTGGACAATCCAGTGATTTCTAAAGCGATTGGCACAGATAAACTCAGCAAAGTCTATGCCATCCAAGATTTTCGAGCCCAACTGCATGACTACCAACGCCAGCATGGGGTGTCGGGGCTGGTGTGGCATACCTGCCAGTTTCAAGGACGCAGTCTGCGCATTCCTGAACTGCATCCCCAGTTGATTGCCATTCCGGCCGATAAGCTCACCCTGGTGGCGGCTAAACCAGCCCTGATTCAGTTTTGGCGAGAGGCGATTGGCGATCTAAACCTATGGCTGGCAGGTCATGTGCCCCGGCCCACCACCTTAGACCATATCAACACGCTCATTGCCGCCAGCGAGTGGGCCGAGCTCGCTGCCACCCGCAGCGAGTTATATCTCACCCTATGCTGGGGTGACCCCAAAGATTGTCACTACGATTGGGCCAAACCTGACTCAGGCTGCGATCGCATTATTGCCACCATCGGAGAGCCCAGTGGGATCAAGCTATAGCGCCACAGGGTATAGTTCACAAGGTATAGTTAAGAGTTGAGGCTGGCCTGGTTTGATCATCCTGGACTGCCCCTGCGATTATTCCCCCCTGAAGGAGCCTCAGCATGACCATTGCCGTCGGCGTGATTGAAACCCAAACCTTCCCAGCGGTGCTGGCTGCCGGCGATGCCATGGTTAAAGCCGGTCGGGTCACCCTGACCCGGCAAGAGCGCTCTGAAAGTGGGCGGCAGTTTGTGGTGGTACGTG
>SLIY01000439.1 GCA_007135385.1 Leptolyngbyaceae cyanobacterium CSSed165cm_216 | reverse complement strand
TAATAGGCAAAACGCTACTTTTGGATTTGGTTTCTGATCTGACTTCTGAATTTGGACGTTGTGTTAAATCCTGGCTGCTAGTTTCTCTGCTTCTATGGCCGTTACCACCCAGAAACTGACCTGTGCTGATTATTTGGCCTACGACGATGGCAGCGGTACCCGCTATGAGCTGGTTGATGGGGACCTGGTGCCCATGGAGATAGAAACTGGTCTGCATGGCGCGATCGCCGAGTTTTTGACAGAGCAGTTTAAAGCTGCCGCCCAACAGGCCAATCAGCGTACTGGATTGCCGATCCCATCCAAGGGCAAGTAACAGTCGATCAATGGCAATCCGGTCGCTACAACGATCAAGTCTTTACCGGTCATGAGGTGCTTTCAGCGTCACTATCGCCTAAGTAACGCCTAACGGCAAGAATACGCCTACAGCTGGACCACTGATAAGCGAGAGGTAGCCAACCGATCCATCCAACTGGACAAAAAGGCATAGTTAGCGTCGGCTGCTTGCGGATCTTGGGTATCGGCTGGGTGGGGAAGCAGCCCCTGCAACGAAGCGCTGGTAACACAGAACATTGACTTTTGAAAGCTCTGACAAATTTTTACCCGCACATCGTCCAATCCCCGTTCCTGGGCTTGGTAAAACTGGGTCAAATAGTCGGGCAAAAAGTGCCGCATATCCTGCATCAGCAGGGTAGGGGGAATGCCCGCTCCCCCAATCGGTAGGGGATCGGCGTACAGGGCACCATAGTCAAATCGACCCTGGTCCGGTGAAATTTGGTTAGCCTGGGCATTGTAGGACACTGTTCCCAAAAAAGGTGCCCCCCGGAAGAACACAGACTCCACATAGGGAACGGCCACATCCATTAAAAACGTAATCTCTGCAGCCAGGGGAACCAGATCATAGATTTTGCCGTCAATCTCCACGGCATAGGTGATCGGCTTACTGGCCGCTGCCACTAGACCGGCTTTAATAAAGGCGACCACCTGAGGAATTGTCGTGACGTCGTGGCGATCGTAGGCATCAGATAAATCGATGAATAGGTCACTCATCACCCGCCAAAACTGGCCCAGGGCACTGTAATAGACGAGTTGACGCACCTGCTCAACAAAAAACTCGGGGAACAGCCCCCCCAGACCTTGCAGCAGAGGGTTACGTTTCGTTTTAGCGGCCACTGCGGCCTGACAGCGTTCCAAGAACTCTGGAGAATCGAGGTACTCGTCCAGCTTGCCGCCACCATGCCAAAGCATGGTTTTCATGCAATATTCGGCATATTCAAAGTTGATTCGATCGTGCCACCAGTGGCGCAGCAACTGGGGCAGGGTGACCTTGCCGTTAAAGTACTTAAAGAAGGGAAACAACACCAGAAATTGGTGGTCAGCAATATAGATCAGATTGCGGGAATAGGCGTCTAGCACAACGCCGTAGCTTTTTAGGATACCCACCACCTCCAGCACATTCGTGTCAGAGTCCGGTAGCAGGGCCTCTGCCGATAACAACCGCTGGATAAATGGATCTAAGGGGTGGGGGGCCGTAGCCTTGGGTAGGGTGTGGGTCATGGCTGGGAGACCTCGACGGCAGGAACAACAGGCATACTGTCAGGATCGATCAGGAGGGTGTCAGCCAGTGCAGCGTCTGGTATTGTCCGACGCCCCCCAGCTTGGACAAAGCCTTGGTAAGGCTGGTGCAACACCAGGGTGGTGTGCTCGCTCCAGCGGGCCAACCAGTTGGGTTGCAGCCCAAAGGCGACGATTAGAGTAGCCAGGGCCAGGGCCGGGGTGCGATCGCGCCAAGTGACCTCAGGCAGCACAATATCTAGCTGGGGGCTGGCCGCGGGGGGGGCGATCGCCAGACGACCAAAAAAAGCTCGGTTGACCAACAGCAAAAAGTACACGGCAGTCAGCCCTGTACCTACCATACACAATAGGGTCTGGGTGGGGAAGATCAAAAAGCTACCCCGAAAAACGAGAAACTCAGAGATAAAGCCCACCATGCCAGGAATCCCAGCACTGGCCATCACCCCCAAAATCATCATTGAACCCACAAAGGGTAAGCCCCGCTCTGGATTGAGCAGACCCCTCAAAACCATTAGATCGCGGGTGCCAGTGGTTTTGTACACCACCCCCACCAATAAAAACAACAGGGCCGAAATCAGCCCGTGACTGATCATCTGAAATACGGTGGCGACGATGCTCACCGGGGTAGAGGCCGCCGCCGCTAGCAGCACATAGCCCATGTGGCCAATGGAACTATAGGCCACCATCTTCTTCATGTCTTGTTGATAGATGGCCGCCAGGGAGCCATAGAGGACACTAATCACCGCCCAAGTGGCCATCCAGGGCGCCAGGGCCATCCAGGCGTCGGGCAAGAGCCCCAGGCCAAACCGCACCAAGCCGTAAGTACCCAGTTTTAACAGCACTCCCGCCAGCAGCACCGACACTGGAGTAGAGGCCTCCACGTGGGCATCCGGCAACCAGGTATGAAACGGAAACAAGGGAATTTTGATTCCAAACCCCACCAACAGCGCCACCAACAGCACTATCTGCTGAGCCAGCGGCAAAGCTGCCGCCAAGGTACTGTCGTAGTCAAAGCTACTATTACCCGACAGCCACACCAATCCCAGAAAGGCCCCTAAAATTAGCACCCCAGACAGGGCAGTATAGATTAAAAACTTGGTGGCCGCATAGCCACGCTTAGCCCCACCCCAGATAGCAATTAAAAGATATAGCGGAATCAGCTCTAGCTCGTAAAAGATAAAGAACAACAGCAAATTAGCCGCCAAAAACGCCCCGGCTACGGCGCTATTGATCACCAGCAGCAGCACGTAGTACAACCGGGTACGGTGAATCTTAGGGTCAGTAATGTAAATGGCCACTATCCCCAAGAAGCTGTTAATGGCCAGCAACGGTAGGGAAAGACCATCTAGCCCCAGTCGGTAGGTCAGCCCTAGGGGCTCGACCCAAGGCAGCAATTCTTCAAATTGAAACCCTGGGGTCGTGAGCTCAAACTGGGTGGCCAAAAACCCTACCCAAGCCAGGGTAATGGCCAGGGTAACACTACCAATGATCTTGGCCATGGGGGCGTCTAGCTTACCTGGCCAAAGGCTGAGGACTAAGGCCCCCACCAGCGGAATCAAAATCAGTACGCTCAGCATCGTCAACGGCTACCAAAGTGTCCAAGTCATGAAAATTCCCAGCAGCCCTACCCCCGCCATAATGGTCAGCAGGTACAGCTGCGACTGGCCCGAGGCGCTGTATTTCAAGCCTTCACCCCCAAAAATAGAGGCTAACCCAATGCCATTAACCAGGCCATCAACCACATAGCGATCGAACCAACTGCTAAACCTGGCCAAACCCGAGACTGCAGCTACCACGGTTTTGTCATACAGACGCTCGGTGTAAAAGTCGTAGGCCAGCAAATCTTGGGCAATGCGCAGGGACCGCCGCTGCGATCGCGCCAATGACTTTGATAGGGGCATGATGGCTCCGATCACAGCTCCGGCTAGCCCAGACAGCACCAACATGACGGTCACTGGCCCATTAATGTACTCCCAGGGGGGAATCAGCGACAAGTTGGCCATAATCACCGGTGTCAGCAGGGTAATGATCGACAGCACCACCATGGGCACCGCCATCGGCCAGGGTACCTCTGGCGCCCGACGGGTTTTGGGCTGAGTTTGGCCCAAAAACACCAACCGGAAGACTCGAATCAGGTTTAAGGCCGTTAGACCATTAACCAGGAAAAACACGGCTGTAAGGACAGGGTTGTCATAGCTGAGGAAATCAGCGCCCATTCTTAAGCCCCAGAAGCAACCCAGGGGCAAGATGCCAACCATGCCTAAACCGCCCACCCCATAAGCCAGGGTGGTGGCAGGCATTTTGCGCCACAGCCCCCCCATCTCTGTCAGGCTCTGGCTATTGGTGGTTAAGATGACGCTTCCCACACTCATAAAGATCAGTGCCTTGGCTACGGCATGGGTCAATAGCACCATCAGGGCGGCTCCCGGCCACTCGCAACCCACCGCAATAAACACCAACCCTAGATAGGCACTGGTGGAGTAGGAAAAGGTTCGCTTCAGATCCACCTGGGCTAGGGCCACCAGGGAGGCGCCAATCGCCGTGATGGTCCCCAACACCACCAAAGTCCCCAAGGCGATAGGAGACAGCACCACAATCGGTTGTAACCGAATTAACACATAGGCCCCGCAGGTGACCACCACCGAATTTCTGAGAATAGAGGCCGGGTTGGGGCCTTCCATGGCTTCATCCAGCCAGAGGTGCAAGGGGAACTGGGCACATTTGCCAATCGGACCAGCAATCAGGGACAACCCTAGCAGAGTGGCCAGCAGTGGCGGCAGATCTTCCACCTTCACCCACTCGTACAAGTCATTGAAGTTAAGGCTACCGGCTAGGGCACAGAGGGTAACCACCCCCATCAGCAGCAGCACATC
>SLIY01000308.1 GCA_007135385.1 Leptolyngbyaceae cyanobacterium CSSed165cm_216 | reverse complement strand
TGACACTGGCCTTGATTTGGAGAATTCAAGCCTCTCATGAAATGCCCCTCCCTATCCACCCTGTCTTATTTAAGACTCACCGCACAGCAATTCTTTCAGGACTTTTCTGCACCACTAAGGCATAGAACCTTCGTCATGGCTATCGTCCATCCAGTTGGGCATCGCTGGAAACCGCATGGGGTTCAGGGATAATCGCATTCCCCAATCGCTCGGCGTAGACGCGGGTAAACTCGGCTCCCACAAAAAAGATGTGGGCGGCGCAGTAGATCCAGGTAATCAGAATCACAAAAGAACTGGCTACCCCATAGGCTGAACCGAACTCGGTGCGGCTCAGCAGTTGCCAAAAGATCACCTGCCCGACCATAAACAACCATGTGGTTAAAGAGGCCCCTACCAGGGCATCGCGCCAATGCACTTTGGCATCCGGCAGGATGGTGTAGATCAGCGAAAAGATCAGCGTCAACATGACCAGCGTCACGGTGAAGCTAGTGATGCGCCAAACCGGAAACGCATCTGGTAGCGTATTGCTTAAGATGCTGACCAGTGTACTCATCACCGTGTTGGCCAAAAACGACGCAAAGACCAACAGCACCACCACAAACACCATGACAAAGGTCACTATGCGCTTGCGGATAAATCGAGCCATGTGCAGGGTCGGCTCTGGGCGAATACGCCAGATCTTATTGAGGGAGTATTGAATTTGCATAAAAACGTTATAGGCCCCAAAGGCAATAAACCCAAAGCTAAATAAGAGGCCCAGCAGGCCACCACTTTGGCTTTCCCGGAGATCCGCGATCGCGGTTTGCATCACCTGGGCGGCATCGCTGCCTACAATTTGCTCCAACTGCCCCACCAGCTCGCCTTCCACCGCTGACTCGCCATAGACCAGGCCCACGACCATAATCACCAGGGTCATCAACGGCGCGATCGAAAAGACAGTAAAGTAGGCCAACGATGCCGCCAGTACCGAGGTCTGGCTATTTTGCCACCCGACCGCCGTCGCTTTGATTAACTGCCAGATGGTTTTTGCGCCTTTGGTGGCAGCAGAGTTTGACATGAGGGTGGCCCTTTAGACATGAATAGGCCTGACATGAATAGGCCTTAGATAGAACACTATAGGCACAAGCTATATAGAATGGCTCTGAGAATGGCTCTGAATTAGGACTTTCCTAGGGTGGGCAGTGCCATCCCTGTCAAGGTGACCTAACAGCAAAAAGCACTTGAAGCGTTTCCTAAGATTTAGGGCTCAAGAGATGACGTTTGGGGTGCCTACCCAACAGGCCAAACACTTCTTCCTGTGCAATGCGAAGCGCGACAACACATCCAACAGGCCAACCATTCCGTGAGGTCCAGGGCGACGGAACGCCCTGGTCGTAGGGGTCTGGGGGGAGCGAAATCCCCCCAGCAGCCCATCTGGCTTTCCGACTGCCAGCCCTTTCAAGGTGAGCTTTGACCTGAGTAGGGTGCATTAGCGGCCCACAGATCTGCGCAAAACCTCACAGACTCTGCCTTCAGGCCGCAATGCACCGCTTACGATACCGGGCCTCTCGCTTGACGCAAACGGTGCGTTCCGGCCAGGGCAGAAGGTTTTGCACTATCACCAGGTTGACCTTAGGCCGGGAACACACCCTACGCATAATCAAGCTTTCAGCGCTTCAACGGAGCAAAATTCAATCCTTTCAAACCACCTTGACAGGGCTGGGTGGGCAGTGCCATCCACTCGGTAGAAAGTTTTCTAGAAGTCACCTTAAGTGCTGCCTGGGCAGCTAGGGTGATAAGACGAGGCAGAGCCTCGGGGGAAGGTTCCCACGCAGAGCATGGGAACGAGGAATTCAGCAACGGGCCAGATCCCTGGGTTCTTGACCCGATCGACAACAAATTTTGGGGCCTCCCAGCCAGAACCCAGGGATCTATGCTGGCGGTCTAAGCCAAATTCAGTGGATCGACGTCGATGGTCAAGCTCACAGTGGCGGGGCAGTGGCGTTTAATGGCCTGCAAGTCGGGAATCGCCAGCCCCACGGGAAACTTCAGCAACAGGTGCCAGCGGTAGCGGCGGGCCACCCGCAGGATCGGGGCCGGGGCTGGACCCAGGCGGGTGTGGGGTAGATCGGCCAAAAGGTCATCCAGCTGAGCGGCGAGGCTGTGGGCCGTCTGTTCCACCGCCTGGGCCTCTGGGCTGGCCAGGCGCAGCAGCACCAACTGCCCCGCTGGCGGGTATTGCAACAGTTGGCGCTGCTCCCACTCGGTGTGAATAAACCGGTCATAGGCGTGCTGGGTCACCGCTTCGATCACCGGATGCTCGGGGGTGTAGGTTTGCAATAACACCTGCCCCGGCTGGTCGCCCCGACCCGCCCGACCCGCCACCTGAATCAGCATTTGCAGCGCCCGTTCGCTGGCCCAGTAGTCGCCCATATACAGCAGACCATCGGCGGCAATAATGCCCACCAGGGTGACCTGGGGCAGGTCCATGCCCTTGGTCAGCATTTGGGTGCCCACCAGCAGATCCGCCTCCCCGGCGGCAAAACGGCTGAGCAAGGCCCGGTGGGAGCCTTTGGTGCGGGTGGTGTCGCTGTCAAACCGAATGCAGGACAACTCGGGGAAGGTTTCGGCCAGGGCGTTGACTACCCGCTGGGTGCCACTGCCAAAGTGCTTTAAATAAGGAGACCCACATTCGGGGCAGGCTTGAGGGTGCCCCTGGGTATAGCCACAGTAGTGGCAGCGTAGGGTCATGGCGCTGCGGGCATGGGGCTGATGGTACGACAACGACACATCGCAGTGGGGACACATGATCACATAGCCGCAGCTGCGACAGGAGACAAAGCTGCTGTGCCCCCGCCGATGAATAAACAGCAGCCCCTGGTTCCCCTGATCCTTCATGGTTTTCAGGGCGGTTTGCAACGGGCGGCTAAAAATACTGCGATTGCCCAGGTGTAGCTCGTCCCGCATGTCGATCACCTGCACCTCGGGCATGGGGCGAGACTGCACCCGCTGGGGCAGAGACAGGTAGTAGCTGGGTAGGTCAGCCGTTAGTTCAGCGGGGGTCCAGGGGGCTGTACCAGGGCTGGTCGGCCCCATCGGATCCGCAGCACTGTCCGCAGCCGGTGCCTCCGGCTCGGCCCCCGCCAGGGCCGGATGGGCCAACCCCCGACACTGCACCCAGGTTTCTAGGGAGGGGGTGGCGGAGCCCAGGATCAACGGGCAATGGTTGAGGGCGGCCCGCCAGCGGGCCACGGTGCGGGCATGGTAACAGGGGGACACATCCTGCTTGTAGCTGCTGTCGTGTTCTTCATCCAGAATAATCAGCCCCAGGTGGGGCAGGGGCATAAAAATGGCGGAGCGGGTACCCACAATCACCAGGGGGCGGCGGGGCTTGAGGCATTGCCGCCAGGTGTCGTAGCGCTCCCCTTCGGACAGGCTGCTGTGGTACACCCACACCTGGTCGCCAAACCGGCGACGAAACCGATCGGTGAGTTGGGGGGTGAGGCCAATTTCGGGCACCAGCACCAGGGCCGATTGGCCAGCGGCCAGGCGAGGGGCGATCGCCTGTAGATACAGTTCTGTTTTGCCCGAGCCGGTCACCCCGTGCAGCAAGATCTGGCTGGCCTGGTGCTGGCGGTTGATCACCCCTAGGGCCTGGGCCTGGTCTGGGGTGAGGGGCTTGGGCTGGTCTGGGGCCAGGGCTGGAGCCGTTTCGGTGCGCAACACTTCCCGAGGGGCGATCGCCAGCCAACCCAAATTCGCCAGTCGCTTTAGGGTAGCGCTGGTGGTCTGACACAGTTGCAGGGCATCGCTCAGCCACAGGTCACCCCCATGGCGCTTGAGAATGGCGACAATTTCCGATTGGCGGGGGGTCAACGGCGTGGTTGGATCGCCCCCCACCAGGGTCACCGCCTGACGCTGCTTCACCTTAGGCGGCTGGGGCGGGGCCAGATACGACTCTACCCAGCCCAACTGCAGCAATTGCTGCATCGCCCGGTAGGTGTGGCCCTGCCGCTGTAGATAGGACCAGGTATAGTCCCCCGTGGCCGACTGGCGCAACGCCTGCAACAACTGGGCCGCCCCCGCAGACAGGTGACTAGCGTCAGCCTCGACCATGCGATCGCGGCACAATCGCAACCGTCGCTGCGATCGCGCCAATAGCCCCACCGGCAACGCCGCCTTCAACACCTGCATCAGCGGCACCTGGTAGTGGTGGGCCACCCGTTGCAGCAAGGTCCAGTAGGCCGCCGAGAAAAACCTGCGCTCCACCACCCCATCCACCAGGCGAATCTGCTGGGGGGCAATAGCCTCTGGGGGAGAGGACAATAGCGAAACCGCGATCGCCCCCAGACTCTGCTGCCGAAACGGCACCGTCAGAATATCCCCTGGTTGCACCTCCAGGTGCTCGGGCAGGCCATAGGTATAGATGGCCGGTTGGCCACCGTAGTCTACCAGGACGTTGACCCAGCGGGGAGTGGGGGTGGGAGTG
>SLIY01000157.1 GCA_007135385.1 Leptolyngbyaceae cyanobacterium CSSed165cm_216 | reverse complement strand
GGTCTTGGCCCTGGCGATCGCGCACACTGTGCAAAACTGCGGCTGACGCATTAGCGGTGACGGTTTGCAGTCGGGCCTTCGTGGTTTGCAAGTCGACCTCGGCTTGCTTGCGGGCGGTAATGTCCACATCTACCCCGCTCATACGCAGGGGGTGGCCTGTTGGGTCGCGAAACACATCCCCTTTGCTGTAGGCCCAACGGATTGAGCCATCGGGACGGACAAAGCGAAATTCAATGGCGTAGTCGGCATCATGCTCTAGGGCTTGGGTAATGGCGGTGGTGACGCGATCGCGATCCGCTGGGTGAATCAGCTGCTGCACCGTTTCCAACCGGCCATCAAAACGACCCGGCTCTAAGCCCATGAGTTTTTCCAAGCTGGAGGACCAAACGATGGTGCCACTGTCTAAATCCCAGTCCCAGGTGCCCATTTGGGCCGCTTCCAAGGCGGTTAAGAAGCGCTCTTCGTTGGTTTGTAGTTGCTGTATGGCCCGTCGCTGTTCCGTAATATCCTGACCAATGCTGGTAATGGTTTCGACAGTACCATCTGGCCGTTTTAGCAAAGTGTTGTTCCAGGCAATCAGCCGCCGCTCGCCATGGCGGGTGACAATTTCATTTTCGTAATGGGTCGGGATAGTTCCCTGGGCTAGCTCTTGCTGAAACACCTGCCACAAAGAGTCGCGCCCATCCTCAGGGATAAATACCTCCAGCCAGCGCTTACCCAGCACCTCCTGCCGTTCCCAGCCGGTCAGATCGAGCAAAAAGTCATTACACAATAGAATAGTTCCCTGTCCATCCAGCACCAGGCCAATCAGGGCCATGGTTTCAAGCACATTGCGAAACCGCTGTTGATAATCGTGCAGGGCTTGGACGGTGCGGTAATGGTGGGTCAGATCAAAACCAACCGACTGGACGTCTAAAAGTTGCCCCTGGTGGTCAAAACGGGCTAGGTTAATCCACTGCTGCCAGCCTATGCTGCCATCAGGTCGCTGCACTTGATGCTGATGAATGGCATAGGGGTGCTTGGGGGTGAGGGTTGTCAACTCACGCAACTGCTGGTGCACCCTGGTCTGGGCCGCTGGGGGAATGAGGTCAAGCAAGTTGGTGCCAACCAGGTCGGTGGGCTGGTACCCAAACCAATCGGCGTAGGCTGTATTCACAAACGTCAGGGTGCCATCGGGTCGAAACTGGCAAATCAACACTGAATCGGCCGCTGACGGCATATCTGAGGAGGTGCGATCGCGCCCAAAGCTAGTCATTAGAATCTATAGACTGAAGTTTAATGGGGATTTCAGGTTGCCGGACATTGGCCCTATCAGTCGCTAAGTGTCAAACCATCAAACCATCGAAGATAAACCAAATCCAAAACTGTACAGTTAGTGTTCCCAGCTTAGATGATGAATTGATGACGACGGTTTACAGCTCTTTAAGCTTGCGAATGACATCGCCCATTGACCGGACAGCATGGCAGTATTAGGTGTTGCTTAGCGCCGGTATTTAGCGTCGGTATAATTTGCCCCTCCCCAACCTCAATTGTGTAGGAGAAGAGCTGCCCCAGTCCGGCGAATGGAAGGCTGATCGTCTGACGGGCACACCAGACAAGGGGGCCACGCCAAGCTGTTGTTTTTGAAGGTTCACTCTTCAATTCAGCAACGCTGCCACCCTGGTGATCAACCGGTGTCACATAAAGTGTTACATAAACTGATGGTAATCTTGACTCAGGTAAAGGGCACGTTCCGCCTTGCGGCGACGCTGCAAGCCAGGCATCACATTGCCGCCAGCGTAGACCCAACGCAAAAATTCATTGGCCGCCCCGGCAAAGTCGCCGGCGTTGTGTTTCTTGAGCAACGTCGAATCACGGAAGGCGCTGGGACCGACATTAAAGGTAAACGACACCATCGCCGAAAATTGATCGCTGGTGGCAGAGCGGGTCACCGCAGCGGTCACCGCCTGTTCATATTGATTCAAATCCCGCTGCAAGATTTCTTCCGCCTGGGCTTTGGTAATCTTCAGACCCGGGTAAACCTCTGGAGGACCAGCGGCAGCGGTATGGCCATAGCCAATCGTCCAGGGGTCTCCGCCAGTGCCTGGATCTGGGTAGGCGGTTGTGCGTAACCCTTCAAAGCTCTTGACAATGTCGAGCCCCGCTGGATTAATCTTGCCCCCACTGGTTAGGGTCGCAGGAGCCGCCGCAGTTGCAGTTGCAGCGGCAGGCATGGGCTTAGGTTCAGGGGCACCGGTGCCGATGGAAACCGTCATGGCGCGGGGATAGTCATCCCGTAAGAACCAATTACGCATGCTACTAATATTCGCCACCTGTTCTTTGGGGTTAGTTTGGGATGGGTACTTGGTAATCCGCGAAATCCAGTGGCCACCCTGCATTAAGTAAATCGCGATATCGGTTTCTTTAATCCAGGTTGCCATGGGTACCTCCCCGGAACAGAGCATATGCCTAGTCCAGCCCGGGAGCTGAAGTTTCCCCACAGGCAGAACTCTAGGTCTGGACTTGGATTTGATTTATACCCGAAATTTACACTACTTTTAGGATGATGGCCCATAGATTTACTGGAATTTCGGCGAATAGACCAAATTCTTGACAAAGTTTTGCGATCGCAGCATTCCCCAAACGGCGCGTTGCAGCCCAAGATGCCAACAGGACCAGTCAGCATCGGAGACAAATCGTTACTATAGTTGAGGTAGCTCATTTATATCCCCAGATCATTTATTGGCTTGTTTATGGCTTTGCGCTCAGCGACCGTTGATCCCCCTTCTTTTCTGGTTTCGCCCACCATTCGCCGACTGCCAAACGGGCTGACAATTATTGCCGAGCAAATGCCTTTAGATGTGGTGAACCTCAGCCTTTGGCTGCGGGTGGGGTCGGCGGTGGAAAGTGATGCGATTAACGGCATTGCCCATTTTTTGGAGCATATGATTTTCAAGGGTACCCACGAGTTACCCTGCGGTGAGTTTGAACGCCGGATTGAAGAGCGAGGGGCCAGAACCAACGCCGCCACCAGCCAGGACTACACCAAGTACTACATCACCGCTGCCCCCCAAGATTTTGCGGCCCTGGCTCCCTTGCAAATTCAGATGGTGATGAACCCCCGCATTAGCGATGAGGACTTTGCGCGGGAGCGTCCGGTCATTTTGGAGGAAATTCGACGGGCGGAGGACAATCCCCAGCGGCGCACCTATGCCCGCTCCATGGAGATGGTGTTTGACCGTTTGCCCTACCGACGACCCGTACTGGGTCCAGCGGCCGTGATTGAGGTGCTAACCCCGGACCAAATGCGCGAGTTTCACAGCACCTGGTACCAACCCCAAAACATGACCGCAGTCGCCGTAGGCAATTTGCCGGTCGAAACCCTGGTGGCTACCGTGGCTGAAGGGTTTGAACAGGCTATGGCCCAACGGACCCAGACCCAGGCTTCCCCGGTTAAACCCTCCATTGCCCAGTTTCAGTCCCTGCTGGCCTGTGACCTAGAACCCCCATTTACGGCGGTACAGCGGGCTATACACCCGGATCCATCCCTAACTCAGGCCCGGTTGATTATGACCTGGCGGGTACCGGGAATGGCCGACCTAGAGGAAACCTATGCCCTAGATGTGCTGGCGTCGATTTTGGGCCGGGGGCGCACTTCACGGCTGGTTCGGGATCTGCGGGAAGACCGTAAGCTGGTATCGAGTATTAGCTGTAGCAACATGACCTTGGCCCATCAGGGGGTGTTTATGGTGTCAGCTAAGGTGGCCCCGGAACATTTACCCGTGGTCGAAACGGCGATCGCTGACCACATTCGTACCCTAGCTGAAGCGCCAGTGACGCCAGAAGAACTGCGTCGGGTTAAGACCCAGGTGGCTAACCGGTTTATTTTTGCCAACGAAACTCCCAGCGAACGGGCTGGGCTCTACGGCTTTTACCACACCCTGACCGGCGACATTGCCGATGGCATTCACTATCCCACCCATATTCAGCGGTTAGACCTGTCTGACTTGCTGACTTCAGCCCAGCACTACCTATCCTCTGAGGCCTATGGGTTGGTGACCCTTTGTCCTGACACTTAAATCTCCACCTCCTGGGGGGACAGTCGGTGGCGGCTGACATCAGATTATCCTGGGAGAAGACCCTGATTCGAGATGGCCCTGATTCGAGATAGTCGAGAGCATGTGGACCGCGATCGCCCAACACATTAGCGCTAAAACTGGTACGGTCTTTTCCATTCAAGACCGGCGGTCGGTGGGGGGCGGCTGTATTAACCAGGCCTACCAGATTACCGATGGCGATCGCCGCTTCTTTTTAAAGTTGAACCAGGCTACCCAGGCGGCCATGTTTGAAGCGGAAGCCCTGGGCTTGCAAGACATGTACTATAGCCAGACGATTCGGGTACCCAAACCGATCTGCTGGGGGACGGCCGACGGCTCTGCCTACATTGTGATGGAATGGCTGGACCTGAGCGGTGGCGGTAGCGGTGCCTGGGACCGCATGGGAGAGGCGCTGGCGGCCATGCATCGGGTCACCAGTGACCAAGGGTTTGGCTGGCGGCAAAACAACACCATTGGCGATACCCCCCAACCCAACCCCTGGACCGACAGCTGGCTCGACTTTTACCGGGAGCACCGGCTCCGCCACCAGTTTCGCCTGGCGGGTCGCCGCGGGGGCCACTTTCCCCGTCAACACGAATTACTCATGGCCTTACCTGATCTGTTGGCCGGGCACACCCCCAGCCCCGCCCTGGTGCATGGGGATCTATGGTCCGGCAATGCCGCCGTTACCCAAGACGGAGAGCCCGTGATTTTGGACCCGGCCACTTATTTTGGCGATCGCGAAGTTGACATCGCCATGACCGAGTTGTTTGGCCGCTTCCCCGCCGACTTCTACAAGGCTTATAACGCCGCTTACCCCCTAGATTTTGGCTACGCGACGCGCAAAACCCTCTACAATCTGTATCACATCATTAATCACTTCAACCTGTTTGGTGGCAGCTACGAGTCCCAGGCTAATCGCATGATCGATCAGCTGCTGCGGTAGCCATGCGCGCCAGCGTAGCCTGATCACGAGGGTTAGCTGGAAGGTTCTAGGTGAATAACCTGGGAGTAGGGGGGGATCGAATCTAACAAAGGGGTAGTATCAGTTTATCCCCCTGCCAGGGATTAATATCCCAAGATCCGCTTGGTGGTAGCCATAGCCAGGCAGGGCTGCTAACAACACGTCGAGGAGCATGCGACCATGGTTTCCGTGATTGGCACCGAGATCGTTTCCCAAAATGGGGAGACTAGTCTGCTAGGGGCTACCTCCCTAGACATGGTCGGTAATCTGGCTGACGCGGACCCGCTGTCTACTGGTGGTCTGTCCACCGCGCCTACCTGTCTGAATAGGGCCTGGATGGACTTAGCAGGACGTGATGTCGGGCTCGCATCGTTCCTGCCATCGCTTCTTCCTTCTGCTGATGCAGGGATGATAACGGTAGGGGACTGGTTGACCCAACTGGGGTTATCAGATCTGGACCTAGGGGATGAGTGGGACATGCCGTTGGACAGCGACAGCGTAACTGGGCTGAGCCCTCAATGGGGGGTTGGCCTCAACGATCTGGGCACCCTGCTGGGACCCCGGTCCTATTCAGGCTGGGGCGATCCGACCCTGCCCTTTCAGGCCTATCGCTTCACGGTCAATAGCCCCAGCCGTTTTGACCTCAGCCTTCAAGGGTTAGGCGAAGATAGCCAGCTGTGGCTGTTTGAAGGTATTTCCGCTAATCATTCGCCCACTTCATTGAACCAGGTGCTAGAGCAGTCTATCTGGTTCGCAGATTCCCCCGGCCGCCTCAGCCTTGACAGTCTTGCCGCTGGAGACTACTACGCCTTAGTCACTACCCCTCCAGTGGACCACACCCTCAGCATTGAGGTCAGCCCCCTGGGGGGCATTGACCACATTAAAGGTTCTTTGAGGGCTGACCAGTTTGAGTTTGCCCCAGCCACGGCCTACACCGTATTTTCGGGGAAAGGTAATGTGGACTTTGGCCAGGGGGCCTTCGACCTGATTGACCTCTCTCAGTTCTCCATTGATGATGTCAGCCACTGGAACCTGGCCACCATCAACGGTGGGGGTATGCTCTACGACCCTGGTAATGGTCTGCGGTTGTTTGATGCCATTACTCTCAGCGATGGTAGTCATATTTTATTTGAAGGTATCGATCGCCTTACCTTTGCCGATAGTCAGGTGGATCTGGCGGTGGTGCCCACTGACTCCCTGTTTCTAGACCAGTGGAATCTGCATATGCTGGGGGTTCACAATGCCTGGCGGTTTACCCAGGGCTCGCCGGAGGTGCTGATCGGGATTCAAGATACGGGCTTAGCGGTTGATGCCGATGGCAATTTCCACCCCAATTTGCGGCCCACCCTGACCATTCCCAACAATATCGAAGATACCTTTGTCGACCCTAGAAACGATATTGCCAGCTTCCATGGCACCAGTGTGCAGGGGATTATTGCCGCGGACAGCGATCGCGGTCTGACAGCCTCTGCCTCAGATATAGCTCCGTCGCTGAGTATGAGTGGCATTGACTGGGTATCACCGGTCATGCACATCAATACCTTTGGTGACGATGGCATCAGCCTAACGGAAGCGTCCGAAATTCTAGTGGCCACGGCTAACGATACTGGGCGGCCTGTGATTATTAATATGAGTCTAGAGATCCCAGGGGCAGCGCTGGGGGCAATCCCTGAACTGGAAACGTTAATTGCCCAAACCCAAGATAGTGCTCTATTTGTGGTGGCCACAGGCAATGACGGGGTGGATCGCCTCAGCTACCCGGCCAGCCTAGCCACCCTCTATGACAATGTGATCGCTGGGGGAGCTGTGTGGGGCCTTAGCGATGTCTTTGGTAACCCCACCGAACCGGGTACCCGCATTGCCTACGATAATTTCTATGGGTCGAATTTTGGCGACGGCCTAACCCTGATGGCACCATCAGAGGTGATCACCACCCAGGCGATCGCGAATGCAGAAGGGGAGATTATCTTTGGCCACAATCCCACCTTTCTGGGCACCTCTGCGGCTGTGCCCCACATCACTGGCGTTGCCTCCCTGGTGTGGAGCATTGACCCTAGCTTAGGGGCCACCCAAGTGAGGCAGATTATGACCAGCACCGCCTACGATCTGGGGGATGCCGTTGAGTATGGCAGCGGCCTGGTTAATGCCGATGCGGCGGTGCGGCGCGCCCTGGCCCTGGCTAACCCGGTCAGCCACTGGAGCCCCCTACAGGGTAGTACTGCCCCTGCACCGGGTCTTGTGGACAGGGTTGAGCCGTCTCCACTGGGTCAGCCAGTCGCGATCGGTTGAGCCACAGCCCTCTGTCGTGACTGAATCTCTAAATATACCAACAGGGCATTTACATCAGCGGGGTTGACGCCGCCAATCCGGGAGGCCTGGCCGATGGTCAAGGGTTTGATCTGATTCAGCTTTTCTCGGGCCTCTTTGGACAGGGTGTCAATGGCCATGTAGTCCAGAGATTCTGGCAACTTGCGGTTGGCATTTTTGGCCAGTTGGTCAATTTGGTTTTGCTGCCGCTGGATGTAGCCGGAATATTTGATGTCAATTTCGGCCCCTTCGGCTTCTTCCCGTAAGAGTTCGAGATTGCCCAGGCCATAGCGGGTCAGATCCGCGTAGTGAAAGCCAGGACGCCGCAGCAGGTCCGCCAGGGTAATGGAGCCTTTGATTCGCTGATCGGTGTCGGCGGCAATCCGTTGGCCTAGGGGGTCATGTTCTTTGACCCGGGTACTGTGCAACCGTTCTTTTTCGGCAGCAATGTTGGCATATTTGCGGGTAAAGATAGCCCAGCGGCGATCGTCAATCAGGCCAATGTCGCGCCCCAGGGGAGTCAGCCGTTGGTCGGCATTGTCTGAGCGCAGCAAGAGTCGGTACTCGGAGCGGGAGGTCAGCATCCGGTAGGGCTCCCGCAGATCCTTGGTACACAGATCATCTAGCAGGGTGCCGATGTAGCTGTGCTCCCGGGGAAACACCAGCATTTCTTGGCCCTGCACCAACCGGGCGGCGTTAACCCCCGCCACAAACCCCTGGGCGGCGGCCTCTTCATAGCCAGTGGTGCCGTTAATCTGCCCGGCACAGAACAGCCCCGGCACCCGCTTGGTCATCATCGTCGGGTAGCACTGGGTGGCGGGCAGATAGTCATATTCCACGGCATAGGCCGGACGTAGCATGGCGCAGTGCTCCAGGCCAGGCAGGGTGCGCAACATGGCCAACTGCAACTGCTCGGGCAGGCCCGTAGAAAACCCCTGCACATAGATTTCGGGGATGTCGCGGCCTTCCGGTTCCAGAAAAATTTGGTGGCTCTCTTTGTCGGCAAAGCGAACAATTTTGTCCTCAATGCTGGGGCAATAGCGGGGACCTTTTGACTCGACCCAGCCGCCATAGATCGGCGACAGGTGCAGATTATCTTGAATCAGTCGATGGGTGGCGGCGGTGGTGCGGGTCAGGTGACAGGGCATTTGCTCCCGCTCAACCCAGACCTCCGGGTCAAAGCTAAACCAGCGCACATCTTCGTCGCCGGGCTGGGGCTCCAGCACCTCAAAATTAATCGAACGGCGATCCACCCGGGCCGGGGTGCCGGTTTTGAGCCGCCCGGTTTCAAACCCGAGGCGGTTCAGAGTGTCGGTGAGGCCGGTGGCCGCGAATTCCCCCGCTCGCCCGGCGGCCATGGACTTGTTGCCAATCCAAATGGTGCCGCCCAAAAAAGTACCGGTGGTCAAAATTACCGCCTGACAGCGAAAGGCCACCCCAAAGTAGGTTTCAACCCCCACCACCTGATCGTTTGGCCCCAGCACCAGGTCGGTGACCATGCCCTCCCGGATGGTCAAGTTTTCCTGGTTCTCGACGATGGTTTTCATCACCGAGGCATATTCCCGCTTGTCGGTTTGGGCGCGCAAGGCCCACACCGCCGGGCCGCGGGAATTGTTGAGAATGCGTTTTTGCAGATAGGTGCGATCGGCCATTTTGCCAATCTCACCCCCCAGGGCATCCACCTCGTGGGTCAGCTGGGACTTGGCGGGGCCACCCACGGCCGGATTGCAGGGCTGCCAGGCAATTTTGTCCAGGTTGAGGGTGATCATTAGGGTGCGACAGCCCAGGCGAGCGGAGGCCAAGGCGGCTTCGCAGCCGGAGTGACCGGCTCCTACGACCACAACATCATATTCATCGAGAAAGTCAACGGAACCGGGTGAAACCATGGGGGTGGTAAAAGACATGGGCAGACCCTATCAATTTTAACGGGTTGATCACCTTTCCACGATCGGTCCCGAGTACTAAACCAAGCCTTAGGGTACGAACGGCAGTTGCCGGAGCGAGAGCCAGCCAACCTGGAGACCGTCTTGAGCACCTATCCCACTTTTTCGCTATGCAAAAACATGGGACTTACCAGCGCCAATCAACTCCATAGTCATCAAAAACTGCATCTACACTACTGATAAAGAGCAGGCGTTCTACTCAGAGTAGACTTACCATTTTCAATCTCGATGAGTCTTCTTGTACCCGATGACTTAGTCAAAGCCTCTGGACTCTCTGAAGTCGAACTGCTGCAAGAGCTGGTGCTGCTGTTGTTTCAGCGCGAGAAACTTTCCCTCGGCAAGGCTAGCCGCATTCTTGGCATGACTCAACTTGAATTTCAAGCACTCCTTGCCAGTCGTGACCTTTACATCCACTACGACATAGAAGACCTTCACGAAGACGTCAAAAACCTTCAAGAACTGGGCCTGATGTGATTTTGCAGCGCCTTCAAGCAAGCATTGTCGTCAGCGATACGTCTCCGATTTCAAATCTCATCTTGGTGGGACACGTTGATCTGCTCCCCTAGCTTTTCGGCACCGTCATTATCCCTGCCGCCGTTTACCAAGAACTCCTCGCTAACGGCAAAAACCACCCAGTTACTCGAACCCTACCATCTCTAAAGTGGCTAGGAATCCGTTCTATCACTGACCAGTGTCGCGTAGATGTCCTTGAGCGCGATCACAACCTTGACCCTGGAGAAGCCAACGCCATCGTCTTAGCGTTAGAGCTTCAAGCTACCCAACTCCTGATTGATGAGCGCTTGGGACGCCTCGAAGCGAAGCGACAAGGCTTACGCGTTACTGGCCTATTAGGTGTTTTATTAGCGGCCAAGCGCCAAACCTTACTTTCAGAAGTTAGACCAATCATGAATGAACTGATTCAGCAAATCTCAACTTGGTAGCGCTCAGATCGCTCTGCTTGAGATATTGCGCGGCTGTTTAGCTACTCCAGGAGTCTGCCGGAGGTAGCGCCATAGGACACCTCTACCCCACCCGCAGCCAGCCAAACACCTGCCCCACAGTGAGTATTAGAGTCGGGGCCAGGCCCGTCATCGTTAACTCATTGTCTGTCTCTTCTAGAGAGGCGGGTAGCTGGTTAGGCAGATAAACCTGCACCAAGTTTTCATTGGGGTCGATTAACCAGCCCCCCAGCCCCCCGTGGTTGAGACAGTGCAAAATGTTGCTCACCACTCGCGTTGACGACTGCTCAGGGCTGAGGATTTCGATTGTCCAGTCAGGGGGGGCGCTAAACGTATTGGCAATGGTGCCATCGTCATTGGTGGGCAAACGCTGCCAGCGGAATACCGATACATCGGGAATAATCGATCGGCCACCAAACGTGCAGCGCAGTTCGGGAAAAGCCCAGGCTATATTCCCAGGCTTAGTGACGGCGTTGATAGCGGTAACTAGCTCTCCCTGAATGGTACTGTGCTGTCCCTGGGGCATGGGTTTTTGAATGATTTGGCCGTCGATATATTCCCGCGCGGGCTTGGTCTCTGGCTGTTGCAGAAACTCGGCTAGGGTAATGGTTTTGGCAGAGACTTGTACCATGGACCAGGAACGTTATGGTGTAACTGTTATTGTAAACCGCCATCAATGACGAGACCGATGCAGGGCAACTGTTGGCGATCGCGCTGTTGATCATCCCCCTTCCAGGTTCACCCTAAGCCTGGATATTCAAGATACCGGCCATACCTAAGTCTTCGTGATCCAAAATGTGGCAATGATACAGGGACTTGCCGGTAAAGGTATCAAAGCGGGTGCGAATGCGTATGGTTTCCCCCGCTGGTACTAAGACGGTGTCTTTCCAGACTGGGTAGGGTTCTGGCTGGCCGTTACGATCGATGATTTGAAAGAGATTGGTGTGCACATGAAAGACGAGACCTGATGGGGATGATTCGTACACTGGTACAGCAAAAGCGACCCCGTACTGGCGGCACTAAGGGTTAAGAACTGTCTGCGGCTCAAATGAGGCATAAATTAATCCTTGAATAACCACCGCTGGTAAGGCTGCTAATGGTCCCCTACTGGCCATACCAGGCCTGTCGCCAGGCTGCCATCTGCTCAATTTCAGCCTGCTGGGCACTGATGATGTCGTCGGCCAGGGCTTGCATTTCAGGGCGGTTGCTCTTTTCCCTCAGATCATCGGCCATCGCCACTGCTCCCTCATGGTGGGGAATCATGGCGTTGATGAAGCGTAGGTCAAACTCCTCATCCGCTGGCCCCAGATCCATATCCATCCGCATGGCAGCGGCCATCTCGTCACTCATGGGCATGTCATGGCCCATCTCTGCATGGTGCATCACCGGTTCCGCCGGGGCATCGGGATACCAGGCCTGTCGCCACTCCTGCATTTGGGCAATTTCGGTTTCTTGCTCAGCGATAATCTCTGTCGCCAACTGGCGAATTTCTGCTCGCTCAGATTTGTCTAGGGCTTCTTCAGCCATGACGATCGCCCCTTCGTGGTGCATGATCATGGCGTCAATGAAGCGCAGATCATAGGTGGCATCGGCAGGACCCAGATCCATATCGTGCATCATGGCGCCAGGGTGCATCATGGCATCGTGGTGTTCCACCATGGCATCCTGATCTCCCCCTGCTGTATCAGGGGGTTGGTCACCACAGGCAGATAGCACCCCCCCCAAGGGAAAGAGCGCCCCTAGGGCTATACCTAAAATCAGCTTTTTGCGTAATGCCATGGCTAATTATCCTTACGAACGGCCTAAAACACCGATTCCAGAGTCTAACAACAACGCCTAGAATCGACATCTCCCAGGGTAGATACTCCAGTCGGGTGGAGAGTCAACCGATGGGGGTGTTATCTGCGGCTAAATTGTCTTTGGTCGGCTGGGCCGTCACAATCATTAGTCCCCAAAATGGCCCAAATCGCTGGCGCTGGGCGGTCATCACCTGGAATCCAGCCTGGCGCAAATATTGGTGTAGGTCCTGCTGGGTATAGCACTGCTGATGGGCCGGATCGCGCCACTGCAACCACAGGTCACATAGTCGACACCAAAAAAAGTCACGGCACCAGTCTAAAATCACCAGTCGGCCCTCAGGCTTGAGCACCCGTTTCATGGCTGCCAGTGCCGCCAGCGGATCAGGAAAATAGTGAAAGGCGCTGGCGGAGACAATTGCATCAAAGCTGCGATCGCCATAGGGCAATGCTTCAGCTGTACCCGACTGGAACGAAACCTGAGGAAAAGTGCGACACTTATGGCGGGCTACGGTGACCATAGCCTCGGCCAGGTCGATACCGCACATCACCTGCTGGGGTTGGTCTTGCAGGTGCAACCATTCCAATTCCCCAGTGCCACAGCCCACATCCAGCACCTGTTCATGGGGCTGCAAGTCAGCCCAGTCCAACAGAAACCGTAGGGTGGGATGAGTATAGTGTCGCCAGCGGCGATCGTAGTGCTGGGCCATCTGGCTATACTGCTGCTGAACGATATTGGTATCCATGGTGGGCGATCGTAAAGGATTGTAACTCTATCCTAGACTCTCTAGTTAACTGGAGGGTGTAGGGTCAGTATGGCATTTCAATGAGGGCATCACCATGGGGCCAGCCACACAAGTGACAGTATTAATTGTGCCGGGCATGGGCAGCAACCACTGTGCTGGGTTGGTCAGTACTTCTTTGAACCGCCTCAATGGGGTAAGCGATGTCACAACTCAAATTGCCGATCACGAGGTGACGGTGACCTTTGACCCCCAGCAGTTGACCGATGAAGACCTGCGCCAGGCAGTGGAACAAGCGGGCTATGATGTGGCCCAGGTGCGCGGTATGGCGGGAACCCAGCAGCTCGTGCTGACGGTGCCGGGCATGGGCAGCAACCATTGTGCTGGGCTGGTGGGTAAGTCTCTGGAGCGGTTGACGGGGGTTAGTAATATTCAACCCCGGGTGCCGGATCGGCAAGTGTTGGTTAGCTTTGATCCCCAACAGGTGGGGGCCGATGCCCTGCGTCAGGCGGTGGAGCAGGCGGGCTACGACGTGGCCCAGGTCTCCCCGGTGGGGGAACCCGACACAGCCGATGACGACATTGAGGCGGCTTACCTGCGGGCTGCCAAGCGCAAGCTGATTCTAGCCGCCGTGCCCACCACCATCATCATGGTGCTCATGCTAGTGCATATGCTGTGGGTCGAGATTCC
The DNA here is from genome assembly GCA_007135385.1 of Leptolyngbyaceae cyanobacterium CSSed165cm_216. Classification (GTDB taxonomy): domain Bacteria; phylum Cyanobacteriota; class Cyanobacteriia; order Phormidesmidales; family Phormidesmidaceae; genus Nodosilinea. Next base: position 2,630 of record SLIY01000157.1, on the reverse strand, counting down.
TGGCTATTTGCTGATTGTGGCGGTGCTGGCCTTTCCAGTGGTGTTTGTGGCCGGAGCCAGTACCCATCGCTCGGCCAAGCGATCGCTGTTGAACGGCACCGCCAACATGGATGTGCTGATCAGCATGGGTAGTTTGCCCCCTTACCTGATTGGCCTGGTGGGGTTTGTCTATCCCATCACCTCCTTCATGGAGATGGCTGCTACCATCATGACTTTTCACCTGTTGGGTCGCTATCTAGAAACCCTGGCCAAGGGGCAGGCATCCCAGGCGATTCGGGCCTTGCTGACCTTAGGCGCGAAAACGGCCCGAGTGTTGCGCAATGGCGAGGAAGTGGAGGTGTCGGTACAAGACTTGGCGATCGGGGATGTGATGGTGGTGCGCCCTGGGGAAAAGATCCCGACCGATGGGGAGATTGTTGAAGGCGCTAGCCATATTGATGAATCTTTAGCGACTGGGGAATCGGTGCCGGTCGACAAAGGGCCAGGGGAGGCGGTGCTGGGGGCTACCTTGAATCAGGAGGGACTCTTGCAGATCAAAGCCACCCGGGTGGGGTCAGATACCTTTTTGTCCCAGGTGATTCGCCTGGTGAAGGAAGCCCAGGGGTCCCAGGTGCCGATTCAGGAGTTCGCTGACCAGGCCACAGCCTATTTTGTGCCGGTGGTGATTGGGATTGCCATCGTGTCATTACTGAGCTGGTGGTTCTTTGCCGACACCCTACGGCCTGTCCTGAACTGGGGTGCAGGTTTTCTGCCCTGGGTTGATCCAACCCTGAATTCCTGGCTGCTGGGAATCTTGGCTGCGATCGCAGTTCTGGTGATTGCCTGTCCCTGCGCCCTAGGATTAGCCACCCCAACCGCCCTGATGGTGAGTTCCGGTATGGGGGCAAAGCGAGGGGTGCTGATTCGCTCTGGAGATGCAATTCAGGTGATGAAGGACATTCGCACGGTGGTGTTAGATAAGACCGGCACCATTACCCAGGGCAAACCGGCCCTGACCAACGTGCAGGTGATCGCCCCTGACCTATCCCGGCAGCAGCTACTTCAAGCTGCCGCCAGTGTAGAAGCGGGCTCTGAGCATCCCCTGGGACAGGCCATTGTGCAGGGAGCCCGAGCCGAAGGGATGGAAATTCCCACCGTGAGTCAGTTCCAGTCCTTTACCGCCCGAGGGGTAGAGGGAAACGTCAACGGTGAGCTGGTGCGGGTTGGCAGTCGCCGCCTGCTACAGGAGGCAGGGATCTCTCCCCAACCGCTAGAAGCGTCCCTGGCTGAACTGGAGGCCCAGGGCAAAACCGCTATGGCAGTGGCCATTGGCGATCAAGCCGCTGGAGTGATCGCCGTCTCAGATACGGTTAAGGCTGATTCTAAAGCCGCCATTGCCAGCATCAAAGCCCAGGGAATTACCCCGGTGATGGTGACTGGCGATAATGAACGCACCGCCCAGGCGATCGCCAAAGAGGTGGGTATCGATCGGGTACTGGCTGGCGTGCTGCCCGAGGGCAAAGTAGACGCCATCAAACATCTGCAGCATAAACACGGCAAGGTGGCTATGGTGGGTGACGGCATTAACGACGCCCCGGCCCTGACCCAGGCCGATGTGGGTATCGCCATCGGTGCTGGGGCTGATGTGGCGATCGAGGCTGCCGATGTCACCCTGGTGCAGGGGGAGCTCTCCAAGGTGACCGAAGTCTTTCAACTCTCTCGGGCCACCTTCCGCAAAATCGTGCAGAACCTATTCTGGGCGTCTATCTATAACCTGTTGGCGATTCCCATTGCGGCTTTGGGTCTGCTGCATCCGATGATTGGGGTGGTGGCCATGACCGCCAGTTCCCTCTCAGTGATTGGCAACTCGATGTTGCTAAAGCGCCTGCGCTTTGAGGAGTAATCTCAACCGGGTAAGTCCCCTAAACCTGGAGTTCAAACCCTGGTAACACAGCTTCCCCAGATAACAGGATGGGCATAGAGACCACCTGCACCGCCTGGCCAGTTCGATAGATTTCCACCTGCCGATCGTGAGGATTGATCAGCCACCCCAGGCGCAATCCACTGGCTAAGTACTCAGCCATCTTGGCCCGTAGCTCTGGCAAGGATTGAGGTCTAACCACGCCATTGGCTATGGACTGGGAGCGTAATTCAATCACAAAGACCGAAGCCAGGGGCAGACGGTGGCTAGCGAACCGGACGGGCGGAGATGCCGAGCCGTTGGCGGTTGGTGTTGCCGGGTACAGCGACTTGCCCACCGGGGTTAACGGGCCGGGTGCGCGGTTGACGGCGGCGGGGTGGATCGCGGCGAGGATCGTCCTCGAGCGGGGGCGGGGGATCATTGCCACAGCCACCTGATGAGCCAATGCTGCGTAATTGGCAAATCGCATAGATCCAGCTGCGCTGGACTCGTTTAAAGTGCTCCCCTAACCACTCCCCCCGGGCTCTAGGATCATTGCCAAGGGCGGCATCTAACCCCTCTTGGTAGTGACCTTGGTCTAGCACCTCTTCCGCCTGTTCCCGGGTAGGTGGGTTAACCATGCGATCGATTTCTTCGACGATCGCATCGACATTTTCTTTGGCTTCTTTGGCCTGGTGGTAGCGCCGGTAAAGATCGTTGAGGCGATCGGCATCGGCGAGCCACTGTCCTT
>SLIY01000079.1 GCA_007135385.1 Leptolyngbyaceae cyanobacterium CSSed165cm_216 | reverse complement strand
TTATGTAGAAAAAGTGACTGCGGCGTTAGGTAGATTACTCATTTTACAATTACCACATGCCTGAGATTAAACAGGCTATGATGAAAGCATAAGTAAGGTAAACAATTAATTTCACCTGGCTTCAAGTACGTGATGGTAGCCCCTAAAATCCACAATTTTATGGTGAAAAATGGTCAATGATAAATGACGACAAACACTGGTTTTGAGCTAATAGCGTAACCAACTGTAGGAATAAGTGGCTTGCTATTAAGTTGTTTGCTTTTACTGTAGAATACCTCTCAAACAGCCTTCTACACTTGGGCTTTGAAGACTTGGGCCTTGAAAAAATGCCATAGCGGCTCCCTCTGGCCAGGTACATCATGACAATCCCCCCTCCCTCCTTAACAAAAGAGATATAGAGCAGAAAATGGATAGGCTGTACCTGACCAAATCGGGAAACACTATTAACCTTGCTGCACAGTTTCGAAGATATAACAGTCAAAAAATAGATTAGGGCAGAAGTGTCAGCTTTTTTTAGATCTGTCACGCCGGTTTTTGATCCATTGAATTTTCAAAAGTCTTTGAGTAGCCAGTCCTTAGTCGAGCTGATGATCACAGGGGTCAAGAGCCTATGGTTCACCCAAGTGACCTGTCATCGTTAACTTGGCAGACGACTAGGTGCTGCTCTGGGCAATAGTTGGGCTGGTCTTGGGCTGAACTGTTGTTGATGAACCAAGGCTCTCAGCTCTGTGCTGAGCCGGTTAGCTTCACATTAGTGAGAGGCGTTATGCGCATTGCCCAGGTTACACCGCTATGGGAACAGGTGCCCCCATTGGCTTACGGTGGCACGGAGATGGTGGTAAGTTTGTTGACGGAAGAACTGGTGCGGCGGGGACACCAGGTGACGCTGTTTGCCTCAGGCGATTCCCAGACACTGGCGTTGCTGGAGCCGGGCTGCGATCGCGCCCTCCGCTGCCTTGGCGTGCTACCCCTGGCTTATGCTGGCTATGAGCAACGGCAGTTGGGCCACGTTTTTGATCATGCCCGTGACTTTGACATCATTCACTCCCATATGGATGCGGCGGCATTGGCCCACACCCATCGGAGTAGGACGCCGGTAGTGCACACCCTGCACGGGTCGTTCAGCGCGGCCTCTGAGCAGACCTTTGGTCAGTATCGGCGACAGAATTTGGTCAGCGTGTCGAACTCTCAGCAGCGGCCCGAGCTGGGGCTGAACTATGTGGCGACGGTGTATAACGCGATCGCCCTGGAGCAGTTCAATTTTTATCCCCAGTCCCAAGACCCGCCCTACCTGGCCTTTTTAGGCCGCATGTCAGCCGAAAAAGGCCCCCACCTGGCGATTGAGATCGCTAAACGCACCGGCTGGCCGCTGAAGATGGCGGGCAAGGTCGATTTTGAAAACCAGGAATTTTTCGATCGTGAGGTGGCCCCCCACATCGATGGCGAGCAAATTATCTATCTCGGTGAGGTCAGTCAATCGCTGAAAAAAGCCCTGATTGGTCACGCCACGGCGACATTATTTCCCATTACCTGGCCCGAGCCCTTTGGCCTAGTGATGGCAGAATCGATGGCCAGCGGTACCCCGGTGATTGCTATGGCCCTGGGGGCGGCTCCGGAGGTGGTGGTCCACGGCAAGACCGGGTTTCTGTGCCGCGATCTGGAGGACTGCATGGCAGCGGTGGGGCACCTTTACCAGATCAGTCGCCAGGCCTGTCGCGACCATGTGGCGGTTAACTTCAGCGTGGGGCAGATGGTAGATGGCTATGAGGCAGTGTACCGTGAGGTCATCGACCAGCGTGATTGGGCTGCCAGTGAAACCCGCGATCGCATCATTGATGTGCGCCCCGATGTGCGCTCCCGCCACCTCAATTTATCGGCTACCTAGACGACGTTCGGGATAAAAATTCTTCGGAAAAACAATCCCTCTGTCCCCTCCCAAGGAGGGGAAGGCATTATCCCGAACTGAGTGACTGAGAAAATTTGCTTTTCAATGGTAGGGAATACCCACCCCAAAGCGGCTCTACCCCGCCTCTCCAATCAGGATATAAATTATGACCGAATCTTCGCCAGCGGCTAGCTCAGCCGCCGCCCTTAATCATTCATCGCTAAATATTGTGGAGCTGGATGGCCGCACCTTTGCCCCGGCCCAGCAGGTGCCGATTCCCGAGTGGCCCTGCACCACCACCCGGCGGCAGCAGCCGACGCTGACCCTCAAAGACAACGACCTATTTTTAATTACCGATACCCTGGGCAACATCGCCTGCGGTGACGATCAGTCCGCCTCTAGCCTGGGTCTATTTTGTCGGGATACTCGGTTTCTCAGCCGTCTGGAGCTGCAAGTGGAGGGGCTGCCGCCGATTTTGCTCAGCAGCACTTCCCAGCGGGGGTTTGCCCTGTCAGCTCTATGCGCCAACCCCTACATTGCAGAGGACAGTGGCCGCTGTGAAATTCGGGCTGAGACCATCGGCATTCAGCGGGATCTGGTGCTGCAAGGGGGGCTGTTTGAGGAGCTAGCCCTGACCAACTACAGCACCGAGCCGGTAGAGTTTGAACTCAGCCTCAGCTTTGATGCCGACTTTGCCGACCTGTTTGAGATTCGGGGGCGGGTGCGGCGGCACACGGGCACCCTGCTGCGATCTATTCGTTTACCGGAGGATGCGGCGGTACCGACTGCCCCCTCAAGCGATGGCGGGATTTCAGGGGAAGGGGATGAACTCATCCTCGCCTACCAGGGGGTAGATCAGCTGCTGATGGAGGCAAGGATTCAGTTTTACCAACGGCCCCCAGATCAGCTGAAGGGCTATACGGCGATTTGGCGGGTGATGCTGCGCCCCCAGGCGACAGAAGTTTTGGGTTATCGGCTCCAGCCCTTTCTCGACAGCCACCCAGCTTCTACCGTGGGTCTACCGGCGACCCTAAGCCAGGCGTTGGCGGCAGAAACCATGGAGGAACAGCAGTGGCGGGAGGGGGTGACCTGCATTCGCACCGACAACCGGGCGCTGAACCAGATTATCGAGCGGGCGGAGCAGGATATCTACCTGCTAGGGCAAACCTTTGGCGATGGCAAGGTGTTATCGGCGGGGATTCCCTGGTTTGCCACGTTGTTTGGCCGCGATTCACTGATTGCGGCGATGCAAACCCTGATGTTTAACCCCGCTCTGGCCCGCCAAACCCTGACGGTGCTGGCCGAGTACCAGGGGAAGGTGGAGGATGACTGGCGAGAAGAAGAGCCGGGCAAAATTCTCCACGAGCTGCGGTTTGGCGAGATGTCGCGTAGTGGTGAGGTACCCCATACCCCTTACTATGGCACCGTGGATGCCACCCCCCTGTGGCTGATGCTCTACGCCGACTACTATGCCTGGAAGGGCGATCGCACCCTGCTGGCTGATCTCTGGCCCCAGGCCCTGGCCGCCATGGCCTGGATCGATCGCAACCTGGAGCCCACGGGCTATATTACCTACCTGTGCAAATCGCCGGGGGGCCTAGGCAACCAGGGGTGGAAAGACTCGGGTGACTGCATGGTGGATGCAGCGGGGCAGTTGGCCAAGGGGGCGATCGCCCTCTCGGAGGTGCAGGGCTATGTTTACGCCGCTAAGCTGTGGCTGGCCCCCCTAGCAGAACTGATGCAGCGACCGGATTTAGGCGATCGCTGGCGGGCAGAGGCCCAGGCCCTCAAGATTCGCTTTGAAAAAGATTTTTGGCTGCCTGATCAGGGCTACATTGCCCTTGCCCTCGACGGCCAGGGCAACCCCGTCGACAGCATCACCTCCAACCCCGGCCACTGCCTGGGACTGGGCATTCTCTCCCCCGACATGGCCCGCAGTGTGGCCGAGCGCTTGCAAGCCCCCGACATGTTCAGCGGCTGGGGCATTCGCACCCTCAGTAGCAGTTCCCCCGCCTACAACCCCATGGGCTACCACGTGGGGTCGGTGTGGCCCCACGACAACGGCATGATTGCCGCCGGGCTGCGCACCCTAGGCTACACGGCCCAGGCCCTCGAAATTGCCCAGGGCATTTTTGACATGACCGCTGTGCAACCCTACCAATGCCCGCCGGAGCTGTTTTGCGGCTTCGAGCGCACCCCCACCAATCGGCCCGTGCGCTACCCGGTGGCCTGTTCCCCCCAGGCCTGGGCCACGGGCACAGTGTTTCAGCTGCTGCAGATCATGGTTAATTTAGTGCCCGATGTGGCCAACAACTGCCTGCGCATTGTGCAGCCAACCCTGCCCGCCTCGGTAAGCTACATGGCGATTAACAACTTTAAGGTGGGGCAGACCCTGCTCGACCTTGAGTTTGAACGCTCTTTAGAGGCTACTGCCTGCCGGGTGGTGCGTAAGCGAGGCAACCTGCGGGTGGTGATTGAGGTGTGAAGGAACTCGCTTAATGCCAGTTGCCCCAACCCAAGCCGATCTAGCGTCGCCAGCATCGGCTTGGGTTGGGGCAGCAATAGTGGAATGTCGTCAACCCGTTCTGTGATGAAAGATGAGCGAACC
>SLIY01000208.1 GCA_007135385.1 Leptolyngbyaceae cyanobacterium CSSed165cm_216 | reverse complement strand
TGGAGGTTTTGCAGACCTCTGCCTTACCACTTGGCTATGTCGCCAGACCATATCAGAATATGAGTATAGCAAACTCAGGCAAGCCAGTCAGCCGTTTCACGACAATCCCAACAATCCTCGTGCTGGCTTCAGCTGAGCTAGGGTTTTAGCCATAGAGACACGGCCTCTGCCCCCGGCAAATCTTGCACGATCGCCCCTCGGCGCCCCAGGTTAATTTTATCCTCGGCTTGCAGGCCAGGGTTGTTACCAAAAATGGCCTGGCTTACCGTCGCCCGACTTAAAATCACCTCATTTAGGCTCGCCCCGGTTAAATCGGCCCGGCAGAGGTTGGCGCGGCTGAGGTTAGCCTGGCTGAGATTGGCCCCACTCAGGTCGGCCCGGTTGAGGTTAGCGCGGCTCAGGTCGGCCCAGCTGAGGTCAGCCCCACTCAGGTTGGCCCCACTCAGGTTGGCGCCAATTAAATCGGCCCGGTTCAGGTTGGCCCCAATCAAGTTGGCGCAGATTAAGTCAGCCCCAATTAAGTCAGAGCCCACCATATCCGCTCGGTTTAGATGAGCTTTGCTGAGGTTGGCCCGGTTGAGCCGAGCGTCTCGCAGAATCACCCCAATCAAGTCAGCTCGAATCAGGTCGGCGCCGATCAGGTTGGCCTGTTCTAGGTTGGCTTCACTCAGGTTGGCCTTATTGAAGTGCGCCTCTATCAGGTAGGCGCGGCTGAGATTGATGCGGCTGAGGTTGGCCCGAAATAGGTTAGCCCGAAACAGGTTGGCTCCCCGCAAATCTGCACCACTGAGATCAACTCGCATCAAATCTGTGCGTTTCAGATTGGCCCGTTTCAGATTGGCCCGTTTTAGATAGGCCCCACTCAGGTTGGTATTCGACAGGTCAAAAAAAATCTTGGTCGAGAGAATCCGTTGGCCTGCCACCTGGGTCAGGGTGCCTGAGTCAACCAGATGTTTGACCCGCTCTAGCTCTTCTAGGGAGCTTTGCAAGTTCAGTCTGGCACTGCCACGCTGAATACTGGTGATCTTTAACAGGGGGGCATCGGCTTTATCTTGCAGCTCTTGCAGCAGTAGCAGTAGTAGGCTGACATCGGTGGCGTTAAAGTTCACCTCAATGACTAATTCCAGCCGTTTAAGCTGGTGGGTCAAGGCACAGCCGGTCACATCCTTGAGCAACACAAAAAACCTTTCCCAGCCAATGCCCGTGGCCCCACCCACCCACCGCAGCAGCTCGGCATTCCGTAAGCCAATGGCTTCGCTGGAGGTGGGCATGGCTTCATTGGTGACCCCGGCCACTAGCTCTAGCTGCAACAATTGGGAGAGGGGCAGCCGGTTTAAGATGGCCGTCAGCTCCAGGCTTTCCTCCAAGGACAAGACATACTTACTGATCGGTAGAGGGGAGGGTTCTATCATGTCCGCAGCGCTCCTTCAACCAGGGTAATCGTAACCGACCCCCCAAGGAAAGTCGATGCCTCTACTAGTTGCGGTTAAAAAAGTCTACCTGGGGTAGCTGAGGGTCTTGCACCATACCTAAACCTTGAAAGTCCCAGCGGGCGATCAGCGGTTTGAGGGTAGTAGGGGTGACGGTTTCGACCCCAAACTTATCTTTGAGATCGGGGGCATGGGTATTGAGGTAGCTGAGGGCATCATAGTCAGCTGTGAACACCAGCAAAAAGCCAGTCGACACCGGCTGATCTGCAGCGGCGGGAGGAAGACCATGGGGGTGGGCCACCAAGTAGCTGCCGTCAAGCCGCGATCGCAGCAGATAATAAAGCTGAGAGATCATAGGCGTCAATTCATCTCTGACAGGCGAATGCGAGGATCCACAAAGCTGAGCAGCAGATCAGCCAGTAGGTTACCGATAATCAACATTACGGCCCCCATCATCAGACTGGCCATCACCAGGTACAAATCTTGGGACTGTACCGCCTCTAGGATCAACTTCCCTAGCCCTGGCCAGTTAAAGTAGGTCTCGGTAATAAAGGCCCCCCCCAGCAGGCTGGCAAACTCGAACCCCAGCAGAGTTATCAGGGGATTAACGGCATTGCGCAGGGCATGGACGTAAACCACCCGGTCTTCGGGCAGGCCCTTGGCCCGGGCCGTTTGGATGTAGTTTTGCCGCATCACATCTAGCATTTGGCCCCGAGTAATCCGCTGCAAGCCCGCAAAGCTGGTGATGCTGAGGGCAACGGTAGGCAAAATCAAATGCCAGCCCACATCCAACATCTGGCCAAACCAGTTGAGGTCATCGTGGATGATGCTGGTGCGGCCGCCGATGGGAAACAGGGGGGCCGTCAGCTGGGCAAAAAATAGCAGCAGCAGACCGGTGACAATGGTGGGCATCCCCTGGCCCAAATAGCTCAGGACCCGCAGGGAGCGATCGGCAAATCGGTTTTGATTCACCGCTCCAACAATGCCCAGGGGAATGGCAATCAACCAGGTGACCACAATCGACGCAAATGATAGCAGCAGGGTATTGGGCACCCGCTCCCACAAAATGTCGACCACGGGGCGCTGGTAGGCAAAACTGAGGCCGAAGTTACCATGGAACACCACCTGGTACAACCAGTTGAGGTACTGCCGCCAAGCCGGTTGATCAAGCCCAAACTGAGCCTCCAACTGCTGGATGGTTTCGGCTGAAAACTGCGGACTTTGGCGATACTGATCGAGAAAGTTGCCTGGGGCCAGCTGAATCACAAAAAAGCTGAGGGCCGACGCCAGCAGCAGGGTCAATAATGCCTGCAAAATCCGCTTGAGTACATACAATGCGGTTTCGCTGCTGACAAAAGCAACCAGCTTATCCCAGGGGGTTGCAACGGTGCGGGCCGGTAATGAAGACTGTGCCATTTCAAAGATGTCGGCGTGAACTGCGGGTATGGGATGATTCTAAACCATTGCACCGGCAAGCTTGGCGATTGCCACAGGGCCAGGGCAGTAAGATAAACGTAATTGCCATAGTGCCAATTCCCCAAGGAGAATCCCATGAGTTTACTGGGCAATATTATCTGGCTAATTTTTGGTGGCTTACTGACCGGTCTCGGTTACATCATCGGCGGTCTTTTGTTATGCATTACCATCATCGGCATTCCCTTTGGGTTGCAAGCCATCAAGCTGGGCTGGGCCACCATGACCCCGTTTGGCCGCAAAATCATTGAAGATCCCAACCCCAACAGCACCATCAATATTATTTTGAATGTGCTGTGGCTGTTGGTGGTGGGCTGGGAAATTGCCGTCACCCACCTGGTGCACGCCGTGATCTTGGCGATCACGATTATTGGTTTACCTTTTGCTAAACAACACATCAAGCTGATTCCCCTGGCCCTGCTGCCCTTCGGTCGCGATCTACGTTAGCGGCTTTGCCCCCTTAGGGACGATGGCTAAGGTATCCCCAGGTAGAGTCCTAGGGTGCCGGGTCTAAGCCTTGTCGGGCAGGGGGCACCTGGTCTTCGGGGGTGGCGGCTAAGCGGCCAGAGGCTACGGCTGCTCGCATGGCTTCATAGTCAGCTTGATTCTGCTGGGCATAGGCGACCGCAAAATCTGCCATGGCGCGATCGAAGCGGGTACCTTTGCCCAAATAACCACCGATCATAGTGGCATCGCCCGATCGCGCGTGGGCCCGAGCCAAAGCTGATCCACAAATAGCACCATAGGTGACTAGCCCCTCCACCGACATCCCTTTCAGGCGAATCGATGTCTTCATATCGCGCAGTTGGCGAAAGTAAAAGTCATGGCCATCAGCATCGCTGGCCCAGCTCAAAAACAGATCGCTGGCGGCCTGTACCAGCCGCTGACCATTAACCACCCGCTGCCCTTCGTGGTTATAGTCACTTTTACCAGCGAAGGGTTCCAGCACAGAGGGCCGGGCTTCTTTATATTGCAAAATCAGATAGTCATCATCGCTGGCTTGCAGTAGCAGGACCCCACAGCGCGTGCCCACACTGCCCACCCCGACAATGCGCACCGCAGCATCCACCATACGATAACGGCTGAGCAAAAACTGGACGTCGGCTTGTAGCCCCTGCAGCGACGTTTTAAACACCGTCCTGAGGGCAGAAAAATAGACCTCAAAATTGGCTGGATGGTACATCAGCGGTGGTTCTTCACGAAACCGGCGCTGACCATCAACCAGTTCGGTCAAGCGCTCTAGAGCCTGGTCGGCGGTGCGTTTGTAGGCTCGGTTCAGCATCCATTCCCAGTGCTCCAAAATGGCTTGGTTGGGGGCGTGTTCTAGCACCATCTTCACGTCCTGGCGAGAGTACCACACCTCTAGGGCTGACTGCTGACCAAACTCTCGCAGGGCTAGCCGATAGGCAGCTGTGGCCCCTTGGGCGGCCTCACGCCCGGCTGACTCCGATAGCCCTAGATCAGCCGCTGCGACCACCAGGCTGGTAACCAATCGTTTGATGTCCCACTCCCAGGGACCGGGTAGGGTTTCGTCAAAATCGTTCAGATCAAAAATCAGGTTGCGCTCTGGGGTGGCAAACCCGCCAAAGTTCATCAGGTGGCCGTCACCGCA
>SLIY01000462.1 GCA_007135385.1 Leptolyngbyaceae cyanobacterium CSSed165cm_216 | reverse complement strand
TAACCATCCCCAGGGGGACGCCGATGGTGACGCTCATCAGGGTGGCTAAAATCACCACCTGCCAGGCGGCTCGACTGCCGAACAAGGTGCGAGAAAACACATCGTAGCCCTGGCGGGTGGTACCAAACCAGTGCTCTACTGAAGGTGGCTGATGAATTGGGTTTTGCAAGGCTGTGATTGGGTTTTGCAAGAGTCCCCAGGTTTGGAGGGTTGGGGATAAAAGGGCGATCGCCACAAACCCCAGGGTAATCACCAAGCCAATGCCCATCAGCAGTACCGACACATTCGTCCCCTGACGGGAGATCACAGCTCGAAACATGAGAGGAAAGCGCTGGCGAGGAGTTGTGGCCATGGGCAACCAGAAACGATCGGCATTGAGCCCTCATTATGCCAGAGCCCCGAGAGCTCCTTGGCATAATAGAAGAAAGACTCTTGGGGAGAAGCACACCGATGACAGCTCAAAATTTGGCGGTTTCAGGGCCAGATGCGGCGGCTGACCAGGCCGCTGTGACTCTAGCTGAGGCAGTTGGAGAGGGTAGTCGCCCCCCCAGTCATGCCGTGCTCACGGCACTGCTAGCTCTAGAGCGACAAATCAAGCAGCAGCATCAAACCCTTCCAGTAGAGGCGCTTCTGGGCACCTGGCGACTGCAATTTACAGCCCCTAAAAAGCCTGCCTATAAAGCGGGGGAGCCTGTGGGTAAAGGGTTTTATCTGCCTCGGTTAGCGGTGGCCACCATTGCCTTTGGCCGAGAGGCAGACAATACCGACGACCTGACAGTACAAAATCAGTTGCGGGTAGGGCCACTCAAGCTACGGTTCATAGGACCGGCGAAATGGCAGTCTAAAAAGAATTTACTGGCCTTTGACTTTGTGCGGCTTCAGGTTTTCCTGGGACGCCTTAAAGTACTAAATCTGAGGTTGGGTGGCGACCAAGCTCAGGCCGAAACGTTTTCCCAGACCCCTATCGGTAAGTTACCCTTCTTTGCTTTTTTTGCCGTTACTTCAGACTACATGGCCGCCCGAGGACGAGGCGGCGGGTTGGCTCTCTGGATGAAGGAGAGCGATGCTTCAGAGGCTCCGACATTGAGCCACATTTAGGTCAACAGTCAGCCTAAAGACAGAAATACCCTGGCCCCTATTTCACTCTTTCAGTTCGCCGAGTTCACTACAACGGGCGATGAAACCCCCGCCATTTAGTTGATACAAGATAGACATACTGTGTCACTAAATGATGGGAGAACAGAAGCTATGGCTTCAGAGTATCGACGGGCAATAGGCATTTTTCCAGGTCGTCTCGAAACCGCATCCGCCCTGCAGGCATTGAGCGATTCAGACTTTTCGATGAGGGATGTGTCGATCATTGCGAAGGATGCCGATCACCAAAAGCAAATTGCCGGGGTCAATGTTCAAGGGGAGATGACCAATCAGGCTGATACGGGTGGTGCAATTGGAGCCGCCACAGGGGGAATTCTGGGTGGCGTAACCGGTCTACTTGTTGGTTTGGGTACCTTGACAATCCCTGGTTTGGGACCGGCACTATTGGCGGGTGAAGCGGCCGCAGTTTTGTCGACTGTGGTAGGTGCAGCCGGAGGAGCTGCTGCGGGTGGTCTGGTCGGTGCATTGATTGGGTTGGGCATTCCCGAACATCGAGCTGCCCGTTATCAAGATCGGGTGGCTCAGGGAGGCTATTTGGTCATGCTAAAAGGGACGGAAGCCAATCTTACTAAAGCCGAATCAACCCTCAGAGCCGCTGGCATTGAAGACTGGGGCGTTTACCCAATGCTTGAGCCAAAGCGATCTGATGACCTGAACTCGACCAGCAAATCGGCTGCCACAGTGCCGACTAACGATGGAGCCACGTCAACCAGTACCAGTAGAGGCCTACATCGCTCGGTTGAACCTGAGGTCGACCAGCGGGTTGAGGGACGTGATCGCAGAGTTAATAACCCTGCCCCAGTGGCTCAGCCCTATACCGAGGACGCTTCTCAGGTAAACCGCAGTAGCCTTGACAGTCGCGATCGCTCGGTCACCGATAACGATCGCCGCTCTAATTCCGATACTTATCAATCTGAGGATCGCCACCAGCCCAACGGCCTGCCCCATTCATCAAACCCGTTAGAGCCATCAACGACCGCCACTGGGACCAATACGTCCCTTCGCCAAGAACGGCGACTGATCGGCACCTTTGTGGACAAGGACCAAATGGAAGCGGCCCTGGTCCACTTGCAACAGACGGATTTTCCCATGCATACGCTGTCCATTGTCGTTCGCGAAGCCAATGGCAGTATTTCAGATAAGCATCTGTCCTATGGTGGGCATTCCTTGGCTGGGGCCACCCGCCTAGCCGCTGGGCTAGATCGCATTACCCTACCTGAAATTGGATCTGTTTTGGCTATGGGCCCAGATGCCAGTGTGCTTTCCAGGGCCCACCGCACCGCCGAGGCCAATAGCCATAGCAGTGGCCTAGACAGCCTTGGCATTGCACCAGAGTCAGCCCATCTCTACAGCCGCCATCTAATCAATGGAGCCTATTTACTGACCTTACAGGGAGATAACCAGGCGATGATGCAGGCGGCATCTACCCTAGATAGATGGGGCATGCGCGACTGGGGTATCTATGACATGGGCAATGATGGGCTTAGCCAGTGAGGTTAATGGCCCTATCCAATAGGGGGGGCTTATTCGGATGGAGTATTACCCGTAGACAACGCCAGATCTTACGCTGGCCGTGATGTCGCCTGGACATCCCGTTTCCCAGGGACTGTTAGATGCAGCTCTGGGAAATAGGCTATGGGTGAGCTCTTCTACCTAACACAGGCTCGGTAGATCGCAAAGTCCCTGTAACCCTCTCCCCCAGCCCCTCTCCCAGGAGGGCGAGGGGAGCCGGAAACCCCCTCAAAGTCCCTCTCCCACGTTGGGAGAGGGATTTAGGGTCAGGGTAAGCGCAAGAAAAATGAGCTTGTAAGATGCTAAGGCATGACCCGGTCAATCTATCCCGAAGATTCTCATGGCTAACGGCTTTGCATCCTCCCAAGACTCGGCTAACTCGCGTCCATCTCAACAACCTCTGCCATCAGCTCTTACCCCAGAGACGGTCCAAGCACAGTGGCAAGCGCAATTTGCTGAACTCAACGACCCGCGCGGCAGTCAGGGGATAGAACACCCGTTTTTGAGCATTGTGATGATAGCGATTCTAGCCGTCATCGGTGGCGCGACAGGTTGGGAGGACATTGAGACCTATGCCGAGAGTCACGAGGCGTGGCTGACCACCCTGCTGTCGTTGCCGAATGGCGTGCCCCACGCCGACACCTACCGTCGGCTCTTCGAGCGGATGGCCCCTGAGGCTCTAGAGCGTTGCTTTCTGGGCTGGGTGAAGCAGATTGTTGAGGGCAGCGGTGCCCAAGTGATTCCCATCGACGGTAAGACCCTCAAAGGGTCTTACGACCGCAACGCCAAGCAGTCCGCGCTCCACGTGGTCAGCGCTTGGGCCAGTGAGCATCGGCTGTTGTTAGGCCAAGTGAAGGTAGCGTCGAAGAGCAACGAGATCACCGCCATTCCTGCGCTGCTCAAACTCCTCGATATCAGTGGCTGCATCATTACCCTAGATGCCATGGGCACCCAAAAGGAGATTGCACGTGAGATCACGGCACACGGCGCTGATTACGTCCTCTGCCTCAAAGCCAATCACCCCACCCTGTGGGCTGAGGTGTCCGCATGGTTTGAGCAGGCTGAGGCCACTGATTTTGCCGGTCTAGAGCACAGTTATGACACGCGGGTGGAGTCGGGCCATCATCGGCGGGAGCATCGGCAGGTGTGGGCCGTACCGGTCGCCGGGATGGAAAACCTGCACCAAATTGAGCAATGGGCGGGACTTAGAACCCTCGTCCTGGTGAAGCGGGTCCGACACCTCTGGAACAAGATCACCCGAGAAACGATGATTTATCTCACGTCGTTGCCCTGTGATGCAGCACTCGTTGGACGGGCGATTCGCACGCACTGGGGAATTGAAAATCAACTGCACTGGGTGCTCGATGTCACCTGGGGGGAGGACAAGTCCCGTATTCGCCGAGGTCACGGCGGTGAAAATATGGCGCTCCTGCGTCGCTTAGCTATCAGTGTCCTGAATCAAGAAACTTCAAAAAAGCGCAGTCTCAAGCAGAAGGCCAAACGGGCCTCAATGAGTCCTGACTACATGCTCACTGTCCTTGCCGCAGGTCTGGCAACGTAGCACAATTTCCCGATGGTTTTCTTGCGCTTACCCTGGATTTAGGGTGAGGGCTAAATCATAAATCACAGCAGGAGAACAAGTTTTTGATCTACTGAGGCTAAAAATCGCGACTCAGGGCGGACGGTTGATCGCGTTCTTCAACTTCGGCTTCAAACACCTCCGGAATGCCGCCATTCAGCACGGTGATCACCTGGGGCGGGGTGGCATCAGGAGGATAGATAAAGTCCAGCTCTAAATCTTGGCGGGCGTCAGCTGGAATTTTGAGCTGTAACAAGGGGTCGCCCTCTTGCCCCCGGCGCTGCACCAGATGCACATAATGGGTACGCTCTAAGCCCAAATGGTTCCTGAACTTCATGCGCACCGTGCCCCGAAAGAAAACTCGGTTCTCGGGGGGGCGACGAAATCGTAGTCCATTGGTCAATTGTTCGTCACCCATGGGGGTTTGGAATTTAACCGTGATGGTCTGGTCTTCCCCTCGGTTGTTGTAGAGGGGCAGCTTGAGGCTGTAGCGAATGCCGTAGTTGCCATGGGCCCGGTAAGCCGTGTCAGGGTAGCGGGCTAGCATCGGGGCACTCTGAATTTGGCCGGTACCAAAGGTGTTGCGGTCAACCGAGCTAATCACATAGGAAAAGGCATTGCCCGGGGCGGGAATGGTGAGCACATCACTATCAGCGTTGTCAGTTAAGATGCTACGCCAGGTTGACCCCTTAGCCACCCCGGCCACCCGGCCATAGTAAAACCGACCAAAGCGATAGGTTTCTGGGTTAGAAGGGGGAATATCCCGAGGCCCAGCCAGTTGGCCTTCCTTCAGCACCCGCAACCAGTCTCGCAGGGTGGGAACCCGTTCGTTGCCGTTGGGCATGGTATCAGCATATTTGGCTAGGCTGGCCACATGCACCGGCCCGTTGCTGGTCAGGTACATCATGGCTGTCCGGCCATTACTAGGCAACTCCCCCTGGGGAACTGGCCGAGGAATGGCGGCACCGCCATTGTCACCGATGTTGATTTGAGCTTGGGCGGCGGTCAGGGTGGCTGGCCGCTGGGAGGGCTTGGGGATAGCTTCCCCCTGGGGATGACTGCCGTTGACCGGCACCGTTAACTGCCGTAAGGGAATTGGGGTGTTCATCAATAAATGAACATGGCCTGGGGGAATGGTGACGCTTTTTGGCCAGTGGTCTTGACTGGCTCCCCGCAGCATGTCTGTGGTGGTGCGGCTACCGGGTCCGGCATAGACATTACCGTTAGTGCTAAGGCGAGCCGCTGGCAAATCTCGAAACGGGGCTTCTTGACTTAAGTAGGTCACCCCTTGGTGTACAGCCACCTCTACCGGCTCATTCCCTGGGTTGTAGAGCACGACCCCCAGGAACAAGGTACGCCGATCGTTGGGGCTGGTACCCCGGGCAATGTGGTGGGCAAAAATATCAAACCGCCCATTAAAGGCGTAATTCAAGTGGGCATCGGGGTGACTCATGCCGTCTTTGGGAAACGTAGACAGCAAAATCCCTTCCCGTTGAACCACCTCTGGGCTGTTGCTGTTAAACACAGGGATGTCATCTAATGCGCCGGGTAGAGGCCGTACATCCTGGTAGCGAATTACCTCGGCGTAGGCATCATCCCGAGGAATGACGACCGTTTTGGTCTCGATGGGCTCTGTTATTTCTCCCTGGGGTAGTTGAGCAAAGAGGGGGGAAACGGTTAAAGCAACTAGAGCACTCAGCATGGATAACCTGTGGAAACACCAAAACACCAGCAATTTAGTTTGCCCAGTTGGGTATAAACCTTGCGTGGTAAACGAGAACCCTTATGGTAATGACATCTCGGTGAGATTGACCCGATCCACAATACCATCTTGATGCCTAAGGTGTTTCACAACACCTGGGGGAAAATCACGGAATCTTTATAGAAGAGAACCTCTATTGTCGAATTAGGGGAGCATTCAGTACAGCGGTGATACGATCGCTGACATCCTCGAGATAAGCCTGGGTAGTGACATCTAACCGCTGACCATGGCGCCTCAAGTAGTGGGTGACAGCCCCTTGTAGTTGGCGCAGGTGGTAGCGAGCCAAGAGTCGAGCATCTTCGGGGGCACCATAGGTGGTATCGAGCGCGATCGCCTCAAGTAAGCTGGGGGCATTGGCTGCGGCATCGGGGTTGCGTAAAAACAGGCTGGTCAAAATGTTCAAGTGGTGGCGCTGCAAACCACGGCGCAGGCTAGACATCGGGGTCGGATCCGGCCCTGGGGTCAGCACCTCGGCCCAGATAGTCTGGCTGAGGGTATCAAACAACTCGGCTAGGGTAAGGGGTTCAGCCTCAGTGGTGCGCAGTTCGGCATCTCGCAGGCGGATCAGCCGCTCCCCATAGAGGACATCACTCAGGGCGATCGCCTGCACAAACAGAATCCGGTTATAGATCGGGTAGTCCAGGGGATAAACGGTTAGCGGTTTGCCCCAGTGCCACCAGCGATCGGGTGCCAGTAGATTCAGAAACTCTGGAGAGAATTGCAGGGCATCAGCGGCAAACACCTCTGTTCGTAGCGTCTCCAGAGCGCGACGCTGCTCTGCTCCCGATAGGGGTTCAAAGGGGCGTTGGCCCCGAGAGGCCCAGGGGTCAGTGCGGTTAAATCGCTGCCCACCAATGTAGTTAGAAATGGTCATCGCCTGGTGCAGATAATATTCAAACACCAGGTCCACCCGGCGGCGCAGTTGGCCATAGCTTTCCCCAGGGTTGAGGGAAAACCAGTTGAGCCTGTCCCAGATGGCATGGGCGTTAGCCAGTTGGCCTTGGGCATAGCCGAGAGGGTCACGGCTCAGATCCCAGGCGGCGGCCTTGGGGTCGATAAAGTCCCAGATATCTTCGTCGGCGGCATAGGCCAGCTCAGAACCACCGGATCGGGCCGCAATCTGTTGTAGTTGCCGCTGAGCCGTCCCTGGGCCACTCACGGGTTTATACCCATACTCAATCGCCCACCGGTCGTAGGGGCCCAGGGTGGTTGGGAAATAGTCCCCTTGGGGCTGGCCGGGAGGGGCTAAGTTAGGGGGCAGATAGTCCATAATCGAACTGACCATACCCAGAGTACGGGTCTTATCCACGTCATTGAGGTGATCGGGGGCCAGTAGGGTGCTACCCAGAAAGTTGTGTCGCAGCCCTAAAACATGGCCGATTTCGTGGGCTGTCAGCGATCGCAAAAACTGTTGAATATACTTCTCCCGAGCCGCTTGGGTCTCAAAGGGAGGCGCCAGGGTATTCAGCGCCAGGGCCCCAAAGGCCATTTGTTGAGATGCCTTAAATCCGGCACAATAGTCCACTTGATTGGCCAACATACGGGGGGTTCTCGCGGCAGCGGGGTCACCGCCTAACCGCTGGATCAGGCGTCCCTCTAAGGGGTGACCGCACAACTGCAACATCGCCGTCTCAGCCTCAGCACCTAGGATGGCTTCGAAGGTGCGGTACTGCTGGTTCAGGTAGCCAATCACACCGGCATCCAACACCACATCGGCATCCAGAATTTCCCCGGTCAGGGGGTTAACGCGGGACGGCCCCAGGCCCAGAATGCCAGAGAAAAACGAGTCAGACCAGCGAACCACGTTATAGCGCACATCCGCCGGGTCCCAATCGGCATTGGCAGGCATTTGCCGCACCTGAACAGCATCCTTGAACCCAGCTTGCTCAAAGGCGGTGTTCCATAGCTCAATGCCCTCGCGAATCACCCCCCGATACTGGTCCGGTACAGTATTTTCAATCCAAAAGACAATCGGTTGCTTGACTGGGGAGATGGCGGCGCTCGGGTCTTGCTTTTCTAAGTGCCAGCGGTGGATATAGCGGACAAACGGGTCAGGGGTTTGTTGCCGCACGGGTGCCCGGTAGGCAGTAATAAAATAGCCCACCCGCTCATCGGCGGCACGGGGCTGATAAGTAGGGTTATTAGGTAACGGCGATAGACTATACCGCACCCGTAGGCTAAATCCCCGCGCATCTGGAATCGTCGTCAATCCCCGGAAAAATAGCGCCATGGCACCACCGCCGCCGCCGCCGCTATAGCCCAGCACTGTTTCCAGTTCCAGGTTGTTGGGAAAAGCCTTGAGTTCTCCTAAGTAAGACGCTTCGGGGTTCAAGGAGTAGCCGCTCAACGCCCAAGAGAAGGCTGCTGTCAGGTTAGCGGGGTCACGGCCAATTAAGAAGTTCCCCAGATCGATGAGCATTTCCCCGGTGTCGGGATGGATGCTAATCACATTGAGCACAAACAGCATTGAGTCGCTAAAGGACTCTTGCAGCAATTGGCGGTCTTGGGGCCGACTGTGGGGATTACGGAAATAAACATTGGGCACGACCACATGCAGCCTGTTATCTGGGGCCTGGCGAAACTGAATCATCAAATCGTTGATCGGCCAGCCCCGAAATAGTCCTGCTTCCCCTAGCCCCGATTCCAGGGTGGCGATTAGCAGCACATTTTGGTTGAGCTGTTGGGGTTTGATCCCTAATAACGCCCGGGGACGCTCGGGATCACGGTACAGAGTAAAGTATCCCGCTGATACCTCTAAATCTTTAACCACCTCGTCAAAGGGCTTGAGGGTTGCGCCGTTAGCCGCATTTCCATTGGCCTGGGGTGATTCTGGCTGGTCGGGCGGCGACTCTGTCATCGGTGGCGTTTGGCCGATCATGCCCCCAGGCTCTGTAGCCTGCGCCGGGGAACCAGTCTGCACCGTCAACCAAAGGCTAACAGCGAGGCCTATAAGTACAAGTAACCCGAGCTGAATGCGCTGTATCACAACTGCTGCCCTTCCTATCAGGTAGGCCACCTATTAGGCAGGCTACCCATGGTGTTGTCATACTCTAGCGTCTTACGCCCTTGGGGGAGTGGGATTTTTGGGCAAGCTTTTGGCGGTGGGGAGATGGGGAGATGGGGAGATGGGGAGATGGGGAGATGGGGAGATGGGTGTAGACGCAGGGCGGTTGACGGCAAGGTAGGGTAGATAAAGCATGAGTTTTAAGGGCTTAGTTTTGAGTGTTGAGTGGGAGCGTCCTGATTTTTGTGTAAATCCCAGTTCTGGGAATGAGAAATCAAGGGTTCTAGCCTGATTGAGCACGACGTTCTGAACACTCCCCTCCCGTTGAGTTCTCCCAGTAAGGCTTCAATTCAAAATTCAAAACCCTCTTCATTCTCCTACTCCCCCACTCCCCTACCTCTACCCTGCGGGAAGCCGTTCCGCGTCTACACCTCTACCCTGCGGGAAGCCGCTCCGCGTCTACACTTCCCCACCCATCCACTCCCCCACTCCCTATGTCGCTCTCTTCCCTAACTCGCCAGGCCATTGTCGATCAAGCTCTACATCTGGGGTTTCACCTGGTGGGGGTGACCACCGTGGAAGACACCGCCGATCGCCCCGAACAGCAAGCAACAGACCATTTACAGCGCTGGCTAGCCCAGGGGTATCAAGCAGATATGGGCTGGATGGAAAATCCTAAGCGGCAGGATATTCGTCAGGTGCTGCCGGGGGCGCGATCGCTAATCTGTGTGGCCCTCAACTACTACACCCCCCACCCCCATTCCCAGGACAGCCGCCACGGCAAAATTTCCCGCTATGCCTGGGGGCGCGACTATCATCGGATCCTGCACAAACGACTTAAGCACCTGAGCCAATGGATTGAATGCCAAGGGTCAGGTGCCGTGGCAGCTCGTTACTATGCGGACACAGGCCCGGTTCAGGATAAATTTTGGGCCCAGCGGGCGGGGCTGGGCTGGGTGGCAAAGAATGGCAACTTAATTACCCGACAATACGGATCTTGGGTGTTTTTAGGGGAAATCATCACCACCTTAGCGCTACCCGCTGATCCGCCCCACACCGCCCACTGCGGCACCTGTACCCGTTGCCTAGAGGCCTGTCCCACGGGGGCCATCACCCAGCCCTACGTGGTTGATGCTAACCGCTGTATTGCCTATCACACCATTGAAAACCGGGCTGAACACCTGCCTGATGCGATCGTTCCCCACCTGCATAACTGGGTGGCAGGCTGTGATATTTGCCAGGATGTGTGTCCCTG
The DNA here is from genome assembly GCA_007135385.1 of Leptolyngbyaceae cyanobacterium CSSed165cm_216. GTDB lineage: Bacteria > Cyanobacteriota > Cyanobacteriia > Phormidesmidales > Phormidesmidaceae > Nodosilinea. Next base: position 5,954 of record SLIY01000462.1, on the reverse strand, counting down.
GAATCAGCGATTTGCCCAGCCTACGACGGTTGAGGCCTTTCACCCCTACCCCGACAATCAAGCACCGACCTTAGCTGAGCTAGCCACCCTATCAGAAACCGCTTGGGATCAAAGGTTTCGAGCGTCAGCCCTGCGGCGGATTAAGCCCGCCATGTGGCGACGCAATGCGCAGGCAGCCCAGAGTTCCCATTCCCCATAAAGATGGTCTAAGCTGGCTTCAGGCTAGGTCAACCCCTGGTAGACACCTGTTTCAAATTACTGAGTTAAAACTGCTGTGCTAAAACGGATTTCCCTACTCCCCCTTTGTGCCGCGCTGGGTTTGATGGGTACGGCTACCCCAGCCCTGTCCCAGGCCTTGACCCCCTATGTCCTGCCCCTGGATTATGACCTGATGGCTGAGCAAGGGCTGTTTTTAGCCAGTGAAGCTCAACAGCTGGCAGAATTTCGCCAATTTAATCGGGCGCTAACCCTGGCCCAATTGGCCGCCCAGTTGGCCCCTGACAATGGTCAAGTGTTGGCTCTGCTGGGGGGCCTATACCTGCAAACTGGCGAAGTGGAACAAGCCATTCCCCTGCTGGAACAGGCCGATACAATCTTGTCTGATGAACCCCGAGTGCTGTTTGCCTTGGGGTCAGCCTACTTACAACAAAAAGATTACCATCGAGCCGCCGCCTATCTAGAGCAGGGATTGGCCCTAGAAGCCGACAATGCCAATGCCCTGTTTGACTTGGGCAATGCCTATTTCTTGCTGGATCGCTATGGGGACGCGATCGCTAGCTATGAAAAGTCTGTGGCTGTCGAGCCTGAGTTTTGGCCATCGATCAACAACATTGGTCTGGTGTTGTATGAACAGGGGCAGGCGGATCAAGCCATACAACATTGGCGGGATAGCCTGGAGTTAGCTCCCGAAGAACCTGAGCCCAAGTTGGCGATTGCCGTGGCCTTGTACAACCGCGAAAACTGCAACATACCGGCCGTACGCGCCACCACCCGGGCTTGCCAAGAGGCGATTAGCCTGGGAGTAGAAGCCCTGGAGCAGGACAGTCGCTACAGTGAAATTGACTTTTTGCAGTTCAACCTCTGGGGCGATCGCCTGATTAACTCCACCCATCGCTTTTTTGAGGTGCCTGACATTCAGCAATTGCTGGCTGAACTATAGGCACAGCCCCTAAACCAGATACAGCCGCTAAACCCCTTGACTACTGGTCCAGAGCGCCATCATCGTCACCTCCCACACCAGCCGAGGTTGAACGAAACGACGCAGGTAGCGTTTGGCCTGCTCTAGGTGGGGCAGCCAGGCACCGCTGTGCTGGGGATAGGTTTGCCAGTACCACTGCTGTAGATAATCCAGCAGCCACAGCTGAGCCTCGGTATCCAGGGTTTTAGTCACTTGGCGGCCCCGTTCCAGGGCTTCCCGTAGGTTGCTGGGCGGGGTATGGAGGGATCCGATTAAATCGGCGGGAATGGCTTGTAATTGTTGATAAGCGGCGATCGCTGTACCAGGACTACCCTGAGCTAGAGCCAGCACCTGGGGTTGGGTCAACACCTGCCCCTGCCCTAGTTGCTCCAGCACCCTGGTCATATCCGTAGTGTTGAGACGTAAAAATGGAATGGTTTGACACCGTGACACCAGCGTTGGCAACAGGGCCTGAGCCCCTGGGGCTAATAGGATGAGGGTAGCTTGACCCGGCTCTTCCAGGGTTTTCAGCAAGCCATTGGCTGCCGCCTCAGCCATGGTTTCCGCCGCCTCGACCACGACCACGGCCTGGGGAGCTTCCAGGGGAGGGCGGCTGAGGAATTGGGTAATCTGGCGAATTTGCTCTAACCGAATTTGGGGTGGGCTTTTGCGCTTGAGATCTTGGGCCTGGGAAACAGGCACCAGTCGCCCCTGGTGTAGATAGGTGGGTTCGACCCACAGCAGATCAGGATGATTGCGTTGGTGAATCCGCCGCCGCAGGGATTGATCAGCGTCAGTGGCCTGGGCAAACAGGACTTCCGCAAAGCGTTCGGCCCCCAAACACCGTCCCACCCCCTCTGGCCCGGCAAACAGATAAGCCGGAGCAACTCGCTGGTGCTGTACCGCTCGGCGCAACAGTGCTATGGCGGTCTGTTGACCCACTAGGTCTGTAAACGGTTCGGCCATGGCTGGAGGTGTTGTTCAACGACGGTAAAAATGGCGGTGGCCACCGCCGCAGGGGGTTGAGCGGCATCAATCGGGACAATCCGCTCTGGGTACTGCTGGGCCAAGGTTTCAAACCCCTGTTGCACCCGCTGGTGAAAGGCTAAATCGGCCTGCTCGATGCGATCGGCGGCCCCCCGCTGACGGGTGCGGGATAGGCCCGTGGCGGCATCTAGTTGCAACCACAGGGTGAGGTCAGGGGTTAACCCGCCCGTGGCCACCTGGTTAAGTCGCTGAATTAATCCCAAGTCTAGCCCGCGCCCGTAGCCCTGGTAGGCCACCGTGGAGTCAATAAAGCGATCGCAGAGCACCCAGTGCCCTGCCGCTAGGGCAGGTCGAATCACCTCTTCCACATGCTGAGCACGATCGGCGGCATACAGTAGCAGTTCGGTTGGGCTGGCCATGGCTTGCCCTAGCAATAGTTGTCGTAACTCGCCACCTAAAGGGGTTCCACCGGGTTCCCGGGTGGTGATCACCGGCACACCATCGGGGTGCTCTGGGGTGGTTATCCCCCCCTCTGGTGCTGTCAACCGTTTGGCCAATGCCTGAAGTTGGGTCGACTTGCCACAGCCCTCTACCCCCTCAAAGACAATCAATTTGCCCTGCATAGCTCACCGCTAAGGTTGTCCTATTTACCCTACCAGGCCATGGGGTAGAGCCCGAGTCTCCTGAGCAAAAGCCACCTGATATTATAGGGAAGCAGGTTGTTCCAGACCATGCTGTAGGGAACCCCCCTCAGCCGGTATCGTCTTAACGTAAACGTGCAGCTAGTGTGAAACCACCAACCATCGGCTTGACATTGGCTCAATCAAGGCTCGTGAGCTGTTGATTAGGCTTTGATGCGATGAAAGATGAATTGCGATGAAAGATGAATAAAGTCTATGGCCAACTTTGTTGTTACAGATCTTTGCTTTATATTGAGTGGAACTGTTGTAGCAACTTTTGGCGCTATGGCTAAAGTGCTGCGGCAGGCTTTAAGGTCGTTCACGCATCATCCCCAGGGTCTCTTTCAACACTTAGCTTGTTAGAGAGCTAGCCTTGACGAAAGGTTGTGTAGTCTCAGTAGAGGGTTTTATGGCTCGTTATACTAATCTCCTGACTGTTCCTAAAACACCGCCCAGTTTGAGAGATTCAATTATCAGTTCTCTCAAGTCCTGTGGTCTGAACATGGTCTACGAGACTGGCGATTATCTAGTGGCTAAGGAAATTCCTGGTCAAGTCTCCCTGGCTCAGCTCACAACAATTGAAGTCTTAATTAACCCGCCCTCTGGCTCCCTGGGTCCTGCCAAGGTTAATTTGGTGGTTAAAAATGAAGAGTTGCCCCTGCGCCAAAAGAACCACTGTCAGCAGGTTTTTGAGACGGTAAATCAGGCCCTGGTTGCTCTAGCCTAGTCTAGGAAAGCAGGAGCCAGGAGTTAGCTGGATGACGCTAGTGCATTGTCAAGGCCTAGAATTAGAGCTAGCTCTTTCAGGGAACTCCTTTGGATTGGCACAGCCTGTCTGAAAGAGATACGGCTTCGCGCTCAGCCTGCGATCGCAGCAATTATCTGACATACCTTGCCTCTGACATACCTTGCCAAGGACTCGGTCATCTGTGCCGAGTCCCTGGCTCCAAACCTCTGCACTCTGCGGCAAATATAATCTGCGGCCAAGGAGGACGTATCTCGGTTGTCGATACTAGCTTAGCCACAAACACTACAGATCGTAGTCCTCAGATAGCTCCTGATTCTCACCCTCTTCAATCATATTGGGGCTGATCAGAGTAATGTCAAATTCATCGGGGGGTAGGGTTGACTGACTGTCCCGCTTGAGTTGGTAGTAAATGGCACGAGCTTGGGGTCCAAAGACGATTTCGTCCTCATTTTTAAGATCGTGGGCCTGTAGCTTGCGCCCATTGATCAACATACCGTTGGCGCTAGGCTTACCTTTGAGATTACCATCTACGATACGGTAGTAAAACGTGTCATCGTCCTTAGGAAGCTGGACTAACGTGGCATGGTGTCGCGACACAAACTGGGACGATAACCGAATGTCACATTTTGGATCCCTACCAATAGAGTACACGGATCCATCCAGGACAATTTCTCGACGACCCTTACTATCTTCGACAATCAGGATGTTACTTAATTTAGTATGTAGTGGCATGCTTGAAAATTAGCAAACGTTGGCATTGCATGAGCTAGACGACCTAGACGGGGTAGATTTCCCCAGCCTAGCCCTAGACTCTGAATTAAGGGAGTCGTGGCTAATAGCAACCCAAGAAACTGAGATACACTAGCCACCCAACCCGTTAGGAACGCACAAAGGAACGCACAATGCTAAACGCCTAGAATGGTGAATCACTATCCTGAGGCTAGATCGGATTTTAACTAGCTTGGACACTGAAGCAGCGAGAACACACCCTAGTCTACCTCTACTTGCGGATGGCCGCCGTAAGTTAGTAGAAACCTTACGGTACCTCTCGCTGCCAAGCTATTCCGTAGCTTCGTTATCTAAATCTTCCCAAGGGCTAGCACTAATATGGCGCAGGCGTTTCAACATCCAATCGAAGCGAATATTACCCATCGAGAGCATATCGTTCATCTCATCGAGGCCGCTGATGTTGGCATTAATGGCCACAGGTCGCCAATGCTCTCCTTGTAAATGTTTGACAGTACTGCGCAACCGACTAGAGAGCAAAATAGCCAAAGCTCGGTAAAATCGAGAAGCGAACCAAATATCTTGGATTAGCTTTTGACGCACCTGGGCACAGGGAACCGCTAACACAATACAGGGTTCTAGGGCTGATACAGTAGCGGAGGCAGGTTGACCATCCACAAACGACATTTCGCCAACCACTTCGCCGCTAGCGAGTTGGGCAATGGGTTGCTCATCCAGGGCGAGCACTGACACCTGTAAGCTACCATCCAAAATCAGATAGATCGACTCGCAGAGCTTGCCTTCGTGAATGAGTACATCACCAGGAGCTAACTCTCGGCGAAGGCCGGCTGAAATCAACCAGTCCACATCCTCATCTTCCAGCACCCCTAAAATAAATACCACCCGCTTCATAGGCTTTTGCTCTCACCCTCAGTGACTGATGCCGCGTTAACCCCTGCACTTCTCCATTGTATGTCTTGTTTATTACCCCTTTAGGAGGTTACCTTGTGGGCAAATCAATTATGGTCACTCAAGCTGAGTTTGAAGCAGCGGTTCTGGTGCCGTCGTTCCAGCAGCCAGTGCTGGTTGACTTTTATGCAACTTGGTGTGGCCCTTGCCAGATCCTGAAGCCAATACTCGAAAATTTGGCTAAAGAGTATGACTTTATCCTAGCTAAGGTGGATATTGATCAAAATCCAGATCTGGCTAATACCTATGGTGTAGAAGGGGTGCCCGATGTCCGGATCGTATCTCAAGGCCAGGTTCAGGAAGGGTTTGTAGGGGTGCTGCCAGAGGCTCAAATTCGGGAGATGTTAGCCAAGTTGGGGTTGCAATCTAGCCTTGACCAGGCGTTAGCCACCTTTGAGCTGATCCGTGCGACCCAGGATGCTGACCAGATTCAGGCTGCGTTGACCACCTTGTTAACCCAGCACCCCGAAAATCCTCAGGTGCTGCTGTTAGCAGCACAGACTTATTTACAGCGAGGCGAAGCCGATGTGGCTGGCCAGTATCTAGATTTAATACCCTCCACCGATCGCGGCATAGCCAGCCAGGTGGAGGGTCTACGGGGTCTGCTGGACTTTAGTGCCGCGATCGCAGCCCCGATCGATCACACTGATATCGATCACACTGATAT
>SLIY01000292.1 GCA_007135385.1 Leptolyngbyaceae cyanobacterium CSSed165cm_216 | reverse complement strand
TGGATACCACGGTGATGAATGTATCGATTTCGGCGTTGGTGGCGGATCTGGGCACGACGGTCACCGGCATCCAGTCGGCAATTTCGCTCTACGCCCTGGTGATGGCGTCGTTCATGCTGATCGGCAGTACCCTGGCCGATCGTTGGGGGAAAAAGCGCACTTTTTTAATCGGCATCGGCATTTTTGGCGTTGGCACCTTTTCAGCGTCTCTAAGTACTTCACTGACGACGCTGATCCTAGGTTGGTCAGTTTTGGAAGGCCTGGGCTCGGCGCTGATGGTTCCCAATATCCAAAATCTGCTGCGCGATCGCTACCGTGGTAAGGATTTGGCCTTTGCCTACGGCATTATCAGTGCGGTGGGGGCGGTGGGGGCAGCGCTGGGGCCAATTTTGGGCGGCTACTTGACGACGTTTCATAGCTGGCGCTGGGCCTTTCGCCTGGAGGTGCTGGTGGTGATCATTGTACTGGTGCTGAGTCAATATATTCCGAGCTCCCGTCCCCGCCAGCCTGCCCGGTTTGATGGGCTGGGGGCGATTCTCTCCATTTTGGGCTTATCGACGGTGGTGCTGAGTATTTTGATGGCGCAACCCTACGGCTTCTGGATTGCTAAACAGCCGTTGATGATTGGCGCCCTGGCGATCGCCCCGCTTGGCTTATCCGTTGTCCCGTTTATGTTGGGGGGCGGCATATTGATCCTGATGCTGCTGGTCTTATGGGAGCGACATCTAGAACGGCAGGGCCACGGGGGTTTATTTAAACCGTCACTCTTTCTTACCCAGGGACTGCCCTCGGGCTTCGCTGTGCGCATTGCCCACATGGGGCTGATGGCTGCGTTCTTTTTTATTGTGCCGTTGCTGCTACAGCTCACCTTTGAGTTCACGGCTATGCAGACGGGGTTGGCCCTGCTGCCGCTGTCAATCGCGATCTTGATTTTTGCGATCGCGGGGGCGCAGCTAGCCGGTCGGTTTCGAGCTAAGCGGATTATTCAGGTGGGCTACGTGCTGGTGATTCTAGGATTGATTCAACTGCTGGCCACAGTCCGGATTGAGACCACCCCCAGCCAACTCGCCCATGGGATTGTCTTTGGCATTGGCTCGGGCCTGATCGCCTCCCAAATATTGAATCTAATTCTATCGTCGGTGGATGAAGCCAATACCACCGCCACCGCTGGCCTGAATGCCACCTTTGAACAGTTGGGCAACGCCATTGGTGTGGCTCTGGTGGGGACGATTATGGTGGGAACGCTGATCAGCGGACTGCAACAGCGAGTGATGGCTTCCCCTGATATCCCAGCCGCGTCAAAACCAGCCATCATTGAATCGCTGCAAACCCGAGTACAACTGGTCTCAGATACGCAGTTGGCCCAAGTCCTAGACCAAGCCACCGCTGCCCCTGACCTTAGTGAACAGGTTGAACTGGCTTACCGCACCGAACGGCTTCGAGCCTTCCGCAGCGGCATGGTATTTCTGGTCTTTCTCGCCCTGGTGGGGCTGGTGTTGACCCCCGGACTGCCGAATCTGAAGCTGGGTTCGCCCTAACACTCCCGAGACAACTGCCCCACCAGTTGCAGCACCTCGTCAATCCCCTGGCGCAGGACACTGGCGTGCTGATTAGCCTGGTTAATCACCATGGTGAACACCAGGGGGTCGTAATTGGGCGGCTGCACATAGCCGGATAGGGAGACATTACCGGTGAGGGCCCCGGTTTTCCCCTGCAAGCGGCCCTGCAGGGACGTATTGACCAACCGATTGCGCAGGGTACCGCTGACCCCAGCCACAGCCAGGGAATTTTGAAACACCTCAGCCTCCGGATGGTACGCCATGGCTTGCAGGGTCTCCACCAGGGCCATCGGGGTGACTAGGTTATGGCGAGATAGCCCCGATCCATCCGCCAACCGCAGGGGGTCGCTGGTCACCCCTAGGTCAGATAGCAGGGTTTTAACGGCGGCGGCACCGGCCTGGCTGGCATCCCTGGGGCGATCGCCGCCATAGGTCACCCCTAAGGTGTTTAGCAGTACCTCGGCATAGAGATTGTTGCTGTCTTGGTTCGTGGGCACCAGTACCTCAGCCAGGGGCGGCGACTGGAGCGTGGCCAGGGGATCGCCAGGCGGCGGCGCCGTGGTGGTGGTGACCAGGGTTTGCAACACCGTAATCGACTCTGCTTCTAGGACCCGACGCAGTGCCACGCCAAATTGCTGGGCCGGGTTGAGCACCGCCAGGTTCAGCCGCCGGGGGGAGGCTCCCACCGCCATCTGACCTGTGGCCTGGATCGGGTCGCCATGGCCCGCCCGCCACAGCCTGACTGGTTCGGCTGCGTCGGCGGTGGCCACGGTGCGGCTGTAGTTGAGGGTAGGCCAGGGGGGCTGGCCGTCAGGCCAGAGAATCTCCAGGGGCTGTCCCACCTGGGTGGGGGTTACCTCTACCATGCGGGCATTTTGGTTCAAAATCAGGCTGTTAGCCGGGGCCCCGTAGGCAAACTGGGCGTCACCCCACTCCCAGGTGGGGTTGGTGGCTGGCCCCGGAAAGTAACTGTCGTCCAGTACCAGGCGGCTGACCTGGGTGATGCCTTGATCGTGTAGCTGCTGGGCCAGGGATTGCAGCTGATCTTCAGTTAGGGTGGGGTCCCCCTGGCCGCGCACCTGCAGGACGGCCAGTTCCCCAGGGCCAGGGGTGCTGGTGACGGTGGTCTGCCAGCGGTGATTCGGTCCCAGGTGATGCAGGGCGGCCGCTGTGGTCAGTAGTTTGACATTCGAGGCTGGGGTGAACAGCCGGTGACTCTGGCGATCGTACAGGGTGCGGCGATCGCTGGCTGCCTGAGCCTGGGTTTGCAGTAGGATGCCCACATGGGCGGTATCCAGGGGGGCCTGGTTCAGCACCTGGTTAATCTGTGGTCCTAACTGGGCTGGGCAAAGTTTAGCCTCACCGGGCTCCGCTGTCATCACTAGTCCGATTAGCCCCAGGCATAGAGGGCGTAACCAGGTGGGCATGGGTTGGGTTCGTATCCCCATGGGCTTCTCCGGATTAAAGTTGATCAGGCTCTGCTGGTTATTCTAGGAGCTGAGGCAATTGTTCTAGGGGGGTGATCAGATCTTGTTCGATGGCGTCTCCAGCGTTGATCATCAGCAGCCTGAAGGGCTCTGTTTGGCTGAGGTGTTTGGCGTAGGCAGCCCGCAAGAATACCCGGTAGTCGACCCGCCGCGCCACATATCGCTCGGTGAAGGCCAGCCCCAGGGCTTTGAGGTAGCGATCAACCAAATCTGGTTCCGCCAGGGTTAACCCTGGGATGCCAGCGATCAGGTTAGACAGCCCAGCATCTAAAGCCGAGAGGTCCACGTGGGCCTGGCCTTCAATCAGCCCGATAGAGCGGCTGTCCGTGGTGAACCAGTTAAAGGTGCCGAGCTGTTCAAACACGGCTGGGGTGGCGGGGTCGTGGCTACCGGCTAGCACTAGGACGGGACTGTCGAGGGTGGCCAGGCTGTCGGGACTAAAGACGCTGCTGTTGACCGGGTTGACAAGGAAAATAGCGGCCACCCGTGGATCATAAAACTTGTAGTCTTGGCGGGGTAACTGTAGGGCCTGGCATTGCAACAGTAGGGAAACGTTGATGTGAATAAATCGGCGATCGCAGGCCGCTTCTAGATGGTCGAAATCCAGCGTTGCCCCCGCCACGGCTAGGGCGGTGTAGCCCCCAAAGGAATGGCCCCCTACCCCCACCTGGCCCAGGTCAAGGCGACCGTCAAACGCTGTGGCATTGAGGTTTTCTAGCTGATCAAGCACAAAGCTGATGTCAAGGGGGCGATCGATAAAGTCTTGGGAGTCAAACAAGTCTGATCGCAAGCCATCACGAAAATTAGCCGTGTGGATGCTATCGCTGCCGGGATGCTGAGGCAGTACCACCACAATCCCATGGGAGGCCAGGTGAGAGGCCCAGCGGTGGCGGGATGCGGGGTCTGCAGACAATCCGTGGGAAAACACCATCACGGGGGCCGGGCCGGGCCGCCAACTGCGAGGCCGCACCACATCCACAGACAGGGCGCGATCGCGTTGGTCATCCACCCAATTAAATCGCTGGATGTCTACCTCCAAACGGCCGGGCTGGGTCAGGTCGGGTAGAGTGCTGTAGTCGACTGGAGGTTCTTGCAGCGCCTGGGTGGTTGTCAGGGTAGCCAGTTGGGCGATCGAGGCTTCGGTGGCCTCGACCACCTGGGTAACGGCCCTAGCTACAGCCTGCACATCGGCCACATTCACCTGCATGTTGGTCGGCAGGTGGCGAATCACACTAATGGTGGAGAATCCTTGCTCGGATAGGGCGGCATTCACCAGAGCTGCCCGCAAAGCCCGCTCGCCATTGGAGCCACTGCGTAGCCGCATGACTGAGCCAATCCGGCCAAGTAAGTCTTCCCCCATGGCGCTATAAAGGAAGCGGCTGAGCAAGACGCCGTCCACCTCAACCGGGCGAGCAATGGCCGTGCGAAACTGATCGACTTCGGCGTCTGAGAGCCCAATCACCTGAATATAAAAGGCTAAGTCATCTTCAATCACCCCCTCCTGAACCAGGGCCTCTAGGGAACTGACCCGGATTGAGCGCACCAGTGGCCCAAATTTGAAGAAAATTTCCTCTGCGGCCGCCCCAGGTAAGGCCGCCGCCAAAGCTAGCCCCAGGGCCAGCAGCCCAGCCCGTATCGAAATTCGAGAGCAGCCAAACATGACAGTTAATCTTCTAGAGGCACCCCTAGAGCTTAGCCTCTAGGTCGCCAATAGGTCAGCCTCCCCTGGCCGATGACGCCGCAGAATAATCATCTGGTTACCCACCACTGGGTTGCGGGCCACCACCGTGCCCTCAGGATCGCAGAGTTGTAGGGTGGCGAAATCTAAGCCTTGGGCGCGATCGTAAATGTCTTGGGCCACAGTCTCCTGTTGGGTTTGCAGTAGCCCGTACCAGCTCTCGTTGACATTCACCACCAACGTACTGTCGGCCAGGTTTACCTGCACCGATTGAATCAGCCCAGCGGCATAGGCCCGACTGAGGTCACTGACCTGGGCTTGGATATCAGCGATCAGGGTTTGGTCTGGGGAGGAGGTTGGGGGAGTCAGATCATCCGCCGTCGCTGGGCTGTCGCTACCGCCTGCGGCGTCCGTTGTGGACGGCTCTAATGGCAAGACCGCACCATCGCCCTTAGGGACCACCACCGTTGTGGTCGATGACCTCGATCCTAGGGGGTTCCATAGCACTAGCAGCACCACCAATACCCCCAACAGCAGGGCGGCTAGCGCCTCTTCAGATAGACGACGCTGCCAGGTGGGGGGCAACTGCGATCGCAGCCAGCGCACTCCTTTTTTGCCCCCTCTGATTCCAGTGGATAGTGCTCTCAGGGCCTGGTCAAGGATCTGCCGCCCCTTAGTTTGAGAAGACCGATGTGCTCCATTGTCTGGGCCAGTCGAAGGCACTGAACCTGGGTCGAGGGACGACTGAGAGGACCTATCGGTCGCTGGGAACGACTCTGCCGCCAGCGGGGAGGCTGAGGATTGGATGGGCATGGCTTCAGCGGGCTCAGGTGACTGGGTCGACTGGGTCGCAGCCTCCTCTGGACTCTCTGGGCTATCCAGATCTGGAATAGCCTCATCCTGTGCGGAGCTACTCACAATATCGCGTATCTCTGGATCGCGCACCTCTGGCAGCCCTTGCTGTTCTTCCCCATCAGGAACAGCAGGATTCTGATCGGGACCCTCGGGGTGATTGGATGTCATGGGTCAGCCCACCTACCAAAATCTATAGCAGTACTCCCATGATCCCTCAGAGTCAGTCCTACGTCCATTCCTAGGCTAAACGCCCGAGGCGGAAGGACGGCGACGCTCTTGGCGAATTAAAAAGTAGCCAACCAACATCCAAAAGATCAGCAGGCCACCGGTCAGAAAAAGGACCGGCATCAAGCCAAAACTATTGATCAAGGCTGGCGACGCCGCCGTAAACAGACCACCGCCGACAATCGGCTCAAAAAACAGCTGCTTGTAGGCGAAGCCCTCAAACGCTCCGGTGCTGTTGTCAGGGTCCACCATGCGCAGCAGCAAAATGCCCGTGGCTGTTACCCCCATAGACTGCCCTAGGTCGCCAATGCCCTTCTCAAACCAGTAACTGGGGAAAACCCGCGGCGCCCACCACAGGAAGACCAGCACATTCCAGGCTATACCGACAACACTGAGCACTAAGAACGCCCCCAGGTTGTCGCCAATTACCCGCAGTGAAATAGACGCGATCGCAGAAATAACCACCACATCCAGGGCCACCCCAGCAATGTTTTGGGTCATGGATCGAATCACCAAGGCGCTCAGCCCCAGGCGATTGAGGAGGGACTGGACAATGATGCCGCCAACCAGCGCTAGGGGGAATAGCGGTACGTACTGAAACACCGCAAACCCGCCATCAGCAGCCCATGTCACCGATTCAAACCACTTTAGGGCTTCCAGAATTAACCAGCCCACTGCGATCGCGGCCCCCACAATTGCAAAGTTAATCGACAGTGGGTCAATTAGCAGGTTACGCAGCAGGTGTGCTCGCCGTCGCCGAATCTCAGGGGTCTCAGCCATCACGTTAAGATCAGGAATTTCCTCTGGTTCCATCACCCGGCGGCTGACGGTATCCACATGGCCCTTGCGACGCCCCCAGTCAGCCAGGGCGGTGCCAATAATAATCCCCGACACAATCCCCACCGTGGCTAGACCAATGGCCAAGTCGCCTCCATCTTCAAAGCCAAGCTCGGCTAGGGTGTCAACCATCCCGCCTGCTGTACCATGGCCGCCTTCAAAGCCAATTTCAATCAGGGCAGCGGCCATCGGGTTAACGTCAAACAGCGGTCCCAAAATCAGCAGGGTGGCTAAAATCCCCACCACATATTGACCCCAGGCCAAGGTCTGACCAAACACCACCTGGGGAGCCGCCCGCCGCCAAATCATCCGAGGCGAAGGAATCGTTTCCCCTAAAAACAGGGCAGCAAACACAATGTTGATAAAGACCCCCGGAGACTGGGACCACACGGTGCGAATGTCTTCTGCGAATAGGCCCCCCGATAGCAGGGTATCCTCCCCAGCGATCGCGGTGACAATCGACCCCAGCACCTCTGGCCCCAGCAGCAGGGCTAACACCCCGGCCACAACCGAGGCAGGCAGATAAAGCTTTTGAAACCAACCAATTTTTTGCTTTAAGTAGCGCCCTGCTAACAGCAAGAGGGCCAGCAGTATAAAGGCAAAGAGAGCCGTCCGTAGATTAAACACCAGCTTTCCTCATCGGTAACAGAGTTGAGCAGCAGCCAGAGCGCAGTGATAGGGGTGGTCCCATGGAGGTGCGATCGTCCAGCGCGATGAATGAGGGAAGTATAAAGTACCTTTCTACTTGACTCAGAAACTGTTGTTACATAACGCGACAAAAATGTGGGAGGGGGATGGGGGGGTAGACTTGGAGCGGATTCCCGGAGGGTGGGGGAGATGGGGGCGGACCTGTGTGTCCATGCGCAGATGGGCATTCCGGAGCATAGGGAAGATACGTAGGGGCAGACTGGTGTGCCTGCCCGGTCTCAGAATGGGGCATCAACCACCCACTCGATCCAGCGATTGGTGCGGGGATGCTGCACCCCCAGGCGACTGGCATGGAGACAGAGCCGCTGCCCTGGGGTGCAGCATCCATAAAGGCGATCGCCCTGAATGGGGGCATTTAACCCTTGGGGATGGGCGGCATGGACTCGGATCTGATGGGTACGTCCCGTAACAGGCTGAAAGGTAACCCGAGTCGTGTTTCCCCGTTGATCTATGACCTGATACTGGGTTTGGCTAGGTTTGCCCCGCTGCCAATCCACGGCTTGCCGGGGGCGATGGGCTGGGTCGCCCCATAGGGGGAGGTCAATCACCCCCACTGGTTGAGCAGGTACCCCGTCGAGCAGGGCGTCATATACCTTAGTCACCTGACGCTCCTGAAACTGCTGGCTCAGATGGCGGTGGGCCGCTGCGGTGCGGGCCAGCACCAACACCCCAGAGGTGTCTTGATCTAGCCGATGCACTGGCTTCAGGCAGGCTCCCTCGGGCTGGGTGAGCTGCAAGCGCGTCAAGACGCTATCGGCGCGATCGCAATATCGCCCTGGTACCGACAACAGCCCCGCCGGTTTGTTAACCACGATCAGCCCGTCATCTTCATAGAGAATGGGCAGCTCCAGCCTGGTGGATAAGGATACTGGTTGCCCCGCAAGCCCCCCCAGCAAAAAGCCCATAATCGGCTGGCATCGCTCTGTACAGGCTGCGTAGAACTGCCCTGGCTGTTTGCCTGCCTGGGCTGGCCCCCACCAAAATTCGGCCATGGCTAGGGGCATTAACCCATGCTGGGCCGCAAAATGTAACAACTTAGGGGCGCAGCAGTCGCCAGTTCCCGTGGGCAGATTGCCCTGGGTGGCCAGGTCCTGAATCGCTAACCAGTCTCCAGCAAAGTTGGTGAGAGTGTACACCTCGTGCATCTGGGCCTGAAGCTGGCGGGATAGGTGCTGACGCTGGCGCTTGAGGGCTGCAATCTCCCCATCGGCGGCCTGAATCGTGACTTCCAGGGGGGCCAGCGCGCTATGCTGCCTCTGTTTAAAAGCTCTCAACTCGGCTTTGTCGCCGCGACTTTGCTGGTCTAACTTAGCCAACGCTTGGCCGAGAACATCCCCTGCGATCGCGGCCTGATAAACTTGACGCTGCTGAGCCCGGGCTTGCTGCCGCTGGCGATGGATGGCATTTAGCTGCTGCCGCTGTTGGCCAAAGTCTTGGGCTAGCCGGGCATAGGTTTGCCGTTCGGGGAGCTGCTGCAAAACCATTAGCCGGTGTTTGATGGTGTTCAGCTGGTTTAGGGTTTGGGCTTCTTGCAGGGCAATGCGATCGCGCCCCGGAATCGGCGGCACCCACCCCGGTATCTGCCGTTGCCCTTGCCATAGTCCAGAAAACGCCTTCAGCACCCAGGGCTGCCCATCGGCATCCTGTACTAGTAGCACTCCGTACATTTTGCCTTCATGGCGAACCGCCTGGGCCAACTGGGTGATTAACCCCTGGGCAATGGCTTTGGCTAGCTGGGTGCGAGGCAAGGTGTGGTGCTGCCCCGTGCGGGGGCATACCCCTTGGTAATGGTAGTCGGCGTCATGATCGCCTGCTACCACGCTACTCAAATCAAGAAAATCCTCCAGTGGATGCAGCACAACCATCACAGCTACCCTTCAACCCTATTGGCTTGACAACGTCTCTAAGAGTGTTCCAGCTAAATCCTGATCCAGAGTTTTATAGCAACAGGGCCAACGGACCGAGTTTGCCCCCTCAGAGGGGAGGTTTATTTAGAGGGATGACTCTAGGCTGTCCTTCAGCAAATCCTGATGCATCAGAGCGCGATCCAAGCGGGATTGAATTTGGTCAGGGGATAGTGGATCGCCATTGGCATAGGTATCCAGCCAAACTTTAGCAATGCGCTCGACATGTTGGGGCCAGCGACGGCTTAAATCGGGTGACAAGTCGTAGGGGTTTAAGTCAAACCCTGGCAGATTTAGGTCTGTCATCAAATAGCTGACCTTGGGGTCATAGCTCAGTCCAAAACAGCGGCACCCCTCTGCCGCCGCCATAATCAGCGCATGAAAGCGCATACCAATGGTCATCTCTACCCCCCGAAATAATCCCTTCAGTTGATTGGGGTCGCTCAGACGGTAAATATGGCTGGACCCCGGCAGTCGAGGCTGAATATATTCGGCAATGGGCAGGTCCTTCACTGGCTGAAACGGCACCAGCAACAGACAGGTATCCGTTGCCTGTTGAAAGGCAATCAGAGCCTGGGTGATCTGGTCTAGGCGCGATTCAGTCAGCCAGGGATGGGGCCGCAGGGCCACCGCTACCCGAGGGGCTGGT
Organism: Leptolyngbyaceae cyanobacterium CSSed165cm_216; assembly: GCA_007135385.1. Classification (GTDB taxonomy): domain Bacteria; phylum Cyanobacteriota; class Cyanobacteriia; order Phormidesmidales; family Phormidesmidaceae; genus Nodosilinea. Next base: position 6,325 of record SLIY01000292.1, on the reverse strand, counting down.
AAGTCCCATAGTCCTTCTACCGGAGCAGCCTCTAAGGCCCACACCGGATCTGGTGCCTGCATTCCTGGCACCTGCCAACGAGCCAGCCAGGCCGCTGAGCCGCTATCCCGTACGCTGACGGCGTCACAGTGTCCCAAGGCATAATGCCCCATCCACTGACTAATCAGATGGTTCAGCGGACCAATGCCCTGACCCCAGGCCACGGTTTTTAGTCCTAGCCATTGAGCCAGGATCATCAGCCCGCTGTAATACAGCGGATTTTGCAGGCTGGTGGCATCCTGTAGCAAACTGCCACCCCCCCAAATAAAGGCATCGGCACTGCGCAAAGCCCCGATCACCGCCCTCAGATGTTTGCGCGGTACCGCCTCCACGCCATAGCGCTGGGCCGTTTCCACTGGATTGCCCGACAGGACCACTGGCGTTACCCCAGCCGGTAGCATTTGCAACAGCGTGGCTAACAACGCTTCGTCGCCGCCGTTGCCCATACCGTAGTAGCCGCAAAGAACCGCTCGCATCTTTCCTGCCCTGAGGGTAAACCGCTGTACGCATCATCCTGACCTCTCTACAATAGAGGCTGTTGCTATCCTCTGTACCCCATGCATGCCCTATCCCTGCCCACCTGGATGATCCATATCTCAAGCGTGCTGGAGTGGATGGCGGCTATGTGGTTTATCTGGCAGTTCGCGATCGTTACCCAGCGACCCGTGTGGCGATGGCTTGCCGTTGGCATGTTCCCAGCCTTGGTGAGCGCTATGGCCGCCTGCACCTGGCACTTTTTTGACAATGCCCCCTCCTTCGATTGGCTCGTGACCGTCCAAGCCGCCATGACTGTCGTCGGTAACGGCACCCTGTGTTTAGCCGCCTGGTGGATCTGGCGACAGGGGCAGGTGGAGGCAGAAGGATGAAGGCAGAAAGTGTCAGGTATCAGGTGTCAGGTGTCAGGTATCAGGTGTTAAGTGTTAGGTGTCAGGGTATTACCCGATACCCCATACCCGAATAACCCACCCCTGCCCCTCCCAGGAGGGGATGCTGGAACCCGAATAACCCACCCCTGCCCCCCTCCCAAGAGGGGATGCCGAAACCCGAAACCCAAAACCCAAAACTCAAAACTTCCCCCACTCCCCCACTCCCATGCTCGACAAAAACACCCTCTTCGCCGTCTCCCTCTTCCCCTACCTGGGGTTCTTATGGTTTATCACTCGCACCAAATCCACCCCTCGATTAGCCCTCATTGGCTTTTATGTACTGCTCGTATTTGTGGCGGTGACTATTCCCGTGGGAATTTATGCCAAAGTGGGCCTACATCAGGAACTGGCCAATGTAGACTGGCTCCACGGTGGCGCAGAGGCTTTCTTGACCCTCTCGAATATTTTGGTGGTCTTGGGATTTCGCCAGGCGGTGATTCAGTATCGAGCTAACCAGGTTGATCAGGAAGGCACAGGCACTTGAGCCGCCATTCATAACCCCAGGGAATAACCCCCGTCTTTAGGCACCAGGGTCAACGCCTTAACCTTAAAAGTCAAAGTAAATATAGGGTAGGGTTTCTGCGGGGGCCAAGAGCCAGGCCAGGAGGCTAAATAGGGGCACCAATAGCAACTTGACCGGCCAACCGAGCTCTAGCTTCAGGCCCCGCTTAAATAAATAGGACAGGGCCATCAGTCCCACGACCCCCCATAGCATCAGCATCAGTTCACCGAAACTAAAGCCTAAAGACTCGCGGTAAACCAACTGACTAAACTGAGCATCGGCTGGAGTGCCCCAAATCCTCTGCAGGGCCAGGTTAAACTGCCGCGGGGCTGGTAAACGGAAAAATAGCCAGCTAAAGAAGACTAACCCTTGGGTAATGCCCCAGCCAACCAACATTCCAGGGACGGTCAGCCAAAACTTGTACACAGCCGGTATAGTCTTTCCCACGGTTTGGGTGAGGCGATGGAGTACCAGTCCCGCCCCATGCAGCCCCCCCCAGATTAAAAAGCCCCAGTTGTTGCCATGCCAGATACCGGCCAGCAACATCACGACCATCAAGTTGACACAGGTGCGGGCTAGCCCTCGCCGTGACCCCCCTAGGGGAAAGTAAAGATAGTTGCGTAGCCAGTCCCCTAACGTTATGTGCCAACGCCGCCAAAAGTCAGCCAGGCTGGTGGTGAAGTAGGGAAAGTCAAAGTTTTTGGGTAGGTTAATCCCCATCAACAAAGCGCTGCCCCGGGCAATATTCACGTAGGCACTAAAGTCGATGTAAAGCTGAAGACCATAGGCAAAGGTAGCCAACCAAATATCAGCACTGCCCGCTCGCTCTAGGTTTTCAAAGCTGAGGTTCACCAAAATTGCAATGTGGTCGGCAAACAGCAGCTTTTTCATTGCCCCATAGGCAATCAACCACAGTCCTTCCACAGCCGTACTGAGCTCTGGGGCTTTTTGCTGCTCGACTTGGTCAATAAAGGGGTGAAAGCGGGTAATGGGACCAGAAATCAGCTTCGGGAAATATAGCTTGTAGGCGGCGAAATCAGCAAAGTTGAGCGCCGCAGGGGATCCCCGATAGACATCCACCAGGTAGGCAATGCACTCAAACACAAAGAAACTCAGCCCTAACGGCATGATGATGCGAGTCAACGTGCCGCCAGCTTCGGTGGTCAGCCAGCCCCCTAGGCCAATCAGCTGCAAGATTCCTTCCAGGTACTTAAACCCCAGCAGCAACACCACATTAATCCCAATCCCCAGCCACAGCAATTGGGTCCGACGCTGGTTCCAGCCACGTTCAGCTAATTGCCACCGTTGGTTGGGTATGCGCCAATCCAAAGGAGCAGCCAGGGCATTGCCAATAAAAAACGTTGCTAACATCAGAGCAACGATCAATAGCAAAAATTGGACTTGCAATGAGGCATAAAAAATCAAGCTGGCGATCACCAGCAGCCAGAGGCGTGCCTGGAGAGATTCCAGCGCCCAAAATATACCAACAACGCTCAACAGAAATAAAGCGTAGGCGATAGAAGGCAGAGTCATGGCTAGGGCTGTGGGGAGGACTTAGGCCAGGCAATGAGAGGATCCCGGGCGAGTTGATTAGACACCTGATAAGCCCCATAGCGATTTAGGTGGCTCGGGTCTGAGAAGTAATCATAGCGAGTCGGCCACAGGTCGCCAAAATCTCGAAACAGAAATCCAGATTCACGGGTAGACAGTCGCAGCATATGCTGCAAAAACTGCGCCTCAGCCTCTTGGCGATAGTCGTCTAGATATTCGTCGGTCAGTGGAGTGTTAATAAACACGATGGGAATGTTTTGGGCCTGGGTAAAGCTTAACAACGAGTCAAAGGCGTCAGACTGCTGCCCATCAAGCTGAAAGCTATAGTAGTCGCCATCGTAGCGCCCTGATACCCTGGCATGGTTTTGATAGTAGGTGGCTGGATTAAACCGAACTGATAGGGGTAAAAAGCCATCGTAGTCGATCACACTGCCTTCAGGCATAGGCGCGTCTAAGGCTTCTTCAGGCCGGTCAGCGGTACTGGCAAACGATGGCGTTATGGCAATCAGGCGATCTTGCAGCCAGGTTTTCAGCCGACTACGCTCGCCGTAGACGGCAGACAAGCTGGCCAGCTGCTCGCTCATCCAAGTATCCATCGCGACATAGCTGTTGGGTAACGAGTCAGCCGCTTGCCCGTTACTCAGTAGTTCGCTGGCCTCCTCTGCATCTACGGTGGGGTCAGCCGCCAAATCATCGGCCCGGCGGGCCAATAGGTCTCGATATCCTGGGGAGGCGACGATCGCATCATAGGTGACATCAACCCGGCCGCTGTTAAACGCTCGGGCTCCATCGGCCCAGATGATCAGTTGAGGCTGCTGATCGGGCTTTAAGACTTGCCGAATCACCAAATCTACAACCTGGGCAGTGGCACCATTAATGCCAAAGTTAAACACACTGAGATTGCTGTGGCCCATGGCGGCCAGTTCTTGGCGTAGAGCAGCCGGATCAACCCCGCGCAAGGCTCGCGAACTGCCCACGATCAGCACATCGGGCGGCCCTGACTGTTCCAGCCGCTGCTTGTAGAGGGCCACCTTTTCGTTGAGTTGTTGACTGTTAAAGGTGGAATAGGGAGATTGGTCCACGAGCTGATCAATGGCCACCATCGGTTGATTAGGGCTGGTCGCTAGGGTGATGGTCTCGCCATCCACTGAGGTGAACCCTTCCTCTAAAGGGCGATCGCCGAAGCCCCCTGGTTCAGCGCCATTTTGCCCAGACCAAGTCAGTTGGGCCAGTTCCTCCTCAAATTCACTTCTAGGGGCCTCTTGCCCAGCTTGGTCGGCACTGGTTTCGACGATTGGGTCAGCCTTGGCTGGATTCGTGGGCGGACTGAGCACTTGCCCTAGCAACCAATCAATTTGTAGCGTGGCTAAAATGCCTACCGCAGCCCACACCACTGCAATTTTTACTCCGTCGGCGATGGACGGGGTTGAAACTGATTCCACCACCGTCTCAGGGTCTTGACTGGTAAAGAGATGGGACTGCACCAGCAGGTGTCGCCCTTGGTCAACCCAGTCCGCCACCCATGCCCCTAGAGCTAAATCCTCGTCATCCTCCAGGTTGGAGACCAAGTCCCCTTTGACCAAGGGACCATGCACCCCAGGGCCATCGGGGCGCACCAAAAGCTCGTTGACGTAGGCATCAGAGGCGGTGAACTCGGGGGCCGCTTCGGGGACCAGCCGGGGCCGATCGTCAAAGAAATCCTTGCCATAGCTCCAGGCCGGTTGCAGTTGGCCAGACCGACGGCCATAGATGCGGACCCCTTCAATCCCGGATGGACTGAGATCCATGAGATAGTCTTTAATCGGCGGTGCAACCAATCGCCGATGGGGGGTGACAGGGCTATCTACCATCACATGGAGCAGCTGATCCCGCAGCAGCAACTGTACCCGCAGCCCCCCCGTCGCGAGGCGGTCGTCCAAGTTCGGGTTCAATAGTCGGGTCAGCAAAAAGGCTAAGGCGGGTAGATCGCCAAGCTGTCCCAAGTATTCTGGGGCATCGGCCAGGGCCGCGTGCTTAGCAGCCGGTAAGTCGAGGTAGTGTACCCAATCGGGCGAGGCATCTGCTGATCCTTGGCCATAAATCACCGCCCGATGTAGCCCCTGGGGGGCCAAGGTATCTAGGGTGGAGGTAATGGCGGACACCACCTGGTCTTTGGCCTCAAGGCCCTCCATCTGCTGCGTGTCATGATCCCCTGACTGGGGCTGGCAAACTAGGTGTAGGGTTGTGTCAGCTACCGCGGCATCGACCCCCAGATGCCAGCTTTCTAAGTTGACTGATAACAGGCGGGCGATCGCATCCACATCTCCCCAGCGGCCCCACTCTCGCAGCATTTCCTCCGGCGGAGTGAGGTCTATGCGCAGACTCCAATCGGGTTTGCTCTCGCCGCGCACTTGCAGCAATAACACCGCATCTTTAAACTGTGTCAGCTGCAGCTGACGCAGGCGCTCTGCCGTGGGCCTAGCGATCAGAGACGGATCAGGACTATAGGTGGCTTCACATAAAATCCACAGGCGCGGAATGTTGGTATCAGGGGCGATCGCCCCTGTATCTAGTGTTGCTTCAGCCTCCGGCCCAGGAGCGTCAGTAATATCAACATCCAAGTCAATATCAACATCCAAGTCAATGCCAACCTGCGACACAGACGGGCTCGGGGGGGGGACGGTCGTAACCAGATCATCTAACCCAACCGCCATGCGGTGTAACCGGGCCGTGCCTGGAATCGCCTTAATACTGACCCAGACCCCCACATCCAAGGCACTTAGGGTCTCGCTCAAGTACCAGGCAATGGCCTCAGGGTCCCCCTTACGGGCCAGACTGAGATTGGAAAGCACCATGGCACTATGACTGCTCTGTCCCTGGTCAGACAGGTCAGCCTTATCCTGCATGTATCGCTCTAGCAGTGACTGGGCTGCCCTGGTGTCCTTTTCATCCTGATGCTCTAACACCAGCTGTGCTAGATGTCGCTCCAGTCGATTCAGATAGATCGGTGCCGTCCAATCTGGGTGCTGCTCCCCGGTACGGCGACTGTAGAGATATAGCTGATACACCTGTGGGTGTTGCTGTTGGACTAGGGAGTGACCATCAGCATCTAGCAGCGTACGCACCAACTTCAGCAGCACCGCTGGCTGATCAATCGCCTCAGACGTTTCACACAGTACGTGCAGGATGTTACCCCGCAGTTTGGTATGCAGCTCTGCCATGGGAATTCCCATGCTGTCTTTCAGCCAATCCAAAACATTAGCCGCTGCCACGTTGAGGGTTTCGGGTGGTTTTGATACAGGCACAGGCATGGGTAATTGGCCCAACG
>SLIY01000401.1 GCA_007135385.1 Leptolyngbyaceae cyanobacterium CSSed165cm_216 | reverse complement strand
GCAGACATCAACCGCAGCGCCATCGGAGCGCCCATTAACCCAGTGCCAATCACCCCAATCTTCACCATCTGTGCCTCATCGGTGTCTGCCCAGGGTATCTGGCGGTTGGTATACCAACCAGACCCCACTACAGGTTTGCCTTTATGGTACCGCTCGCCGGCTGCTGTCTAAACCAGGATGCCCATACCGATAGCCTGGGTAATAGCGTTGCCAAACAGCCTCGGTCTGGAGGGTATGCCCTAGCCACTGGCTTAAAAATCGCCGTAGCCAGCCCTTTACATCCTGATGATAAAGGCGGTGCTGGCTCAGGTGGTAGGGTCGCCCTTGGGCACCAGGGGCGAGCAAGTGATCAGCTCCAGCGGTGGTCCAATGGTTGATCATCAGTCGGGTCATTTCGGGATGGAATTGTAATCCATAGGCTTGGGGTCCATAGCGGAAGGCCTGATGCGGAAAAGTGTCGCCGGTGGCGAGCAGATGGGTGCCCCGAGGCAGTTCAAACCCTTCTTGGTGCCACTGGTATACCATCATCGGCCTAGGCAAGACGGTGCGTCCAGTGAGAGTTGGGTAGATAGGGACATAGCCAATTTCCCGCTGCGATTGAGGATGGGGGGCCACCGTTGCCCCTAGGACCCGAGCCAGTAGTTGTGCTCCCAGACAAATGCCCAGGTAGGGTTTCTCTGCCCCTAGCACAGAGGGAATCCAAGCCAACTCCTGGCGAATAAAAGGTTCGTGATCATCGTTGGCACTCATGGGACCACCAAAGGCGATCGCCGCACTGTGAGCCGTCATTGTCGCTGGTAATGTATCCCCCAAAGCCGGGCAGCGTATATCTAGCCTCAACCCCATGTCTTGTAGCACCTGCCCCACCAACCCAGGGGTAGAGGTGGCCTGGTGAACAACCAATAGCACGGGAAGAGAACGGGTCATGGGAAGGTTTAGGTAGGAGCTAACACCAGTGTCTAAGGCTCATCTGCCTGTTGCCGCTGAAATGACTGATGAATGCCATTGATCAGGTTGTCCACATCGGGGGTGCTTTCCGGGTAATAGCTGACCACGGCAGCGGTAACCGTAGAATAGCCAATATACGTGATTAACGCATTGGGCAGATCCTGATCCGGCAGATCGGTGAGCCAGATGCGAAGGGCGGTGGTGCCGTCAATATTGATGGCATCGTAGCGGGCAACAGTGTAGCCGTTGGCCTGAATCTCGTTTAAGGCCTGGGGCACAATCTCACGGGGAGAGGCCGGGTGCCAGGTCACCTCGGTGCGAATAGTAACCTCGTCAACCGCTTCAGCCTCTGCAGAGGCACTAAGCTGCGGCGCATCGTCTTGCTCGGTAACGATCCAGCCTGCCGGAAACCCGATGGAAAATAGGCTGTTATAGCTGTGGCTATCGAGCTCCACTGGCGGTAGAGCTGGGGTGCTCCGGCGGGGGAATGGGGGGGCTTCGCGCTCAGTCTCTTGGCCATCATCGATCTCAGTCGACGCATCGATTTTGGCTGGGTCTGGCTCCATCGACGGATCAGCCTCTGCCAAGGACCGTTGCGCCCCAGCTGGAACGACTACCCCAAGCACCAAACTCAGCAGCCCCAAGGCCACCACCACAGACTTAACCTTGTACATGCTTACATCAATCCCTAGACCACGCTTCCAACACAATAGGCAAATGACGCCACCATGACCCTAGCGGTTCCCCGCCCTAGGCTGCTAGTCCGCTGGGGCATCAGTCGGCCAACTACTCCTGGCCCCTGCCCCCCTCAGCCAGAATTGTCATCGTCCTGTCAAACAGTACGAGACACGGGTGCCATCCACCAACTGGGCTGATTCTAACCGATTGACCTGTCCGCACCCCAGGGCGATGGCGATAGGATAGGCTTTGGCTCAGCGTGTTTTTGTAGTCTTTACCTAGCCTTTTTCTATGGCACTAGCGTCCGACGACCCCAAACCCGGCCATTTATACGTGGTGGGCACCCCGTTAGGCAACCTGGAAGATATGACCTTTCGGGCGGTGCGTCTGCTGCAAGCCGTCGACCTGATTGCTGCCGAAGATACCCGTCATACCGCCAAGCTATTGCAACACTTTGCGATCGCCACGCCCCAGCTGAGCTATCACGAACATAACCGCCACAGTCGCATTGGCGAGTTGCTGAACCTTTTACAGGGGCAGCATAAGGCGATCGCCCTGGTGTCTGATGCCGGTATGCCAGGGATTTCTGACCCTGGACAGGAATTAATTGCGGCCTGTGTGCAGGCGGGCGTGCCGGTGCTGCCCATTCCTGGACCAACGGCGGCCATTACCGCTCTGTGCGTGTCAGGCTTGCCCAGCGATCGCTTTGTCTTTGAAGGCTTTCTGCCGTTGAAGGGCAGCCATCGGGCCAACCGGTTAGAGGCATTACAGCCGGAAACTCGCACCATCATCCTCTACGAAGCCCCGCACCGATTGCTCAAAACCTTGACGGACTTAGCCCATAGCCTGGGGGGCGATCGCCCCATCAGCCTAGGCCGTGAGCTCACCAAACGCTTCGAAGAGATCTGGCATGGCACTCTGGAGGATGCGATCGCCACCTACCAAGCTCAGGCCCCCAAGGGAGAATTTACCCTGGTGGTACAGGGGGCCTCCGTCCAGGGACCAACCATTTCTGAGCAGGCTTTAAGGGACGAGTTGACCCGACTGCTGCACCAGGGCGTATCCCGGGCCGACGCTAGCCGCCAATTGGCCAAAGCCACCGGCCAGTCTAAAAAATCGATCTATCAACTTTCCCTCACCCTAGACAATCCACCCTTCCCGCCTTAAGGAATACTCCGTTTGTCGAAGCTGCTGGCCGATAGCGTCGTTACCAAAATCAAATCTGGCGGCGACTGCACCCCCTGGCCTGCAACCACAGCAGCACCCTACACCATGGCCAGCCTGAGCCCGGCGGGATAGCGCACTCAAGCCTGGCGACGGAGGTTAAACCGGGACGCCGGAACGCTAAACAAATCTCGGAAGTGGGCCTGGCGCTCTGCCACAGGCTCCGGCGCATCGTACCAGAGACTTTCGTAGTAAAAAAAGGCCACCCCTAACCCCTGAGCCGTCGATCGCATCACCTGGGATTGAATCATCGACATCGGCATGGGCCGATTGCGTAGCCCAGTCAGGATGCCAATGCCCACCGGGATTTGAGTTTGGGCCATCTGGATTTCAGGCCGCAGAATTTGATCCGTAAAGCTGTTCATGTCCCAGCGGTAGACCTGCACCAGCAGCTCATCCACCAAGCCGCGACTGATCCAGCCCACCCAATCCTGCAAAAACGAGTTGTAGGCCGTGTCATAGGGGTTCGGCGATACCGAAAAGATAGCTTGGGGACGATGCTGCTTCACCGTCTGGTTGAGCTGAGCCACAAAGTCCGTAATCTTGTCAGCCCGCCAGCGCATCCAGGCCGGATCGCGCGGGTTACTCGGCACCGACTTTTCGGTTTCCTGCTGGTACAGCGCCAGGGTGTAAGGGTCATAGCCAAAGTCGCTGGGCAGGGCCGTGTGGTCATCAAACTGAATGCCGTCAATGTCGTAACGGACGGCAATTTCGGCCACCAGGCTGGTGATGAACTGCTGCACCTCCGGCTTCAACGGGTTGAGCCACACCACTTCCCCAGCCGCACTGTTCGAGGTCTGGCTGCCATCCTGACGCTGGGTCAACCAGTCCGGATGGGCTATAGCCAACTCCGATGACGGCGGAGCCATAAAGCCAAACTCAAACCAAGGAATCGCCAGTAGCCCCTGACGGTGAGCTTGGTCAATCACGTCAGCCAGAATGTCCTGTCCCGCAGCCCCTCGGTGAATGTAGGGAATCCCGACCCGCTGGGCAATCACGCTGGGATAGAGGGCATAGCCCGCATTCCAGACCACTGGATAGACCGTATTGAAGTTGAGCTGAGACAGCTCGGCCATGGCGCTCTGCACCCGAGACGAATCCCGCAGGATAGTCATATCGTTGGTGGTCAGCCACACCCCCCGGATTTTCTGGAAGCTCTGGGGAACCGGGGCAATCTCCCCCGGCTCAGCCCCCCACGGCACCAAGGGTGGCGGAAATGCGATCGCAGGCCCACCCAGCATCACCACCGCCAGCAGCGCGGCCCAGAACAGCAGAATCCAGTGTTTTAGTTTGCGTTTGAGGTGAGACGTCATAGGGGGAGGGCTATGGGCTATTAGTTGGTTGTTCGCTGTTGGCGCTTCTGTGGGCTTTGACTTTTGGACGTGATTGTCTTGATCCCGTCCTGTTACTTAAGACATATCCTTATGCCCAAAATCCGGACGATTAATCAACTTCAAAAGTTGCATAATCAACAATAACAGGGGCGTGGTCGCTGGGCTTAGTTAAGTTTTCAGGGAACGGTGTTATCCCGAACCCAGGTTTAAAGCAGATTCTGACTGTGCAGGAAAAAATAGCCCAGCCGAACCAGACTAATACCAATGAAGGATAGAAGCACCAGGGTAATGGTGACGCTAATAATATCGCGAACAGATTTCATAGGACTCGTAAAACGTTATGGTTTGATCAGTATTCTCCCGTTGTTTTGTCTCCTTCGGCATTCAAGCTCATGAATCGTCGCACTTTTTTAGCCCGCGCCACCAGTCTGTGGTTGGCTACCCTGGCCACCAGTTGTCAGCGGGCTGGTGCGGATAGCCTCAGTCTGGCGATATTGGCCAACTCGCTGCCCTCCCAGGTGATTCGCACCTTTCAGCAGCAGCAAGGCCGCTCTGTGGCCGTCACGGCTTACCCTTCCCTGCTAGACCTGTTTAAACGACTGCAAACTTGGCAGGGGCAACCCCACACTGGCACCAATCAGGCGGGGCTGCGCTGGCTACTCGGCTCCCAGCCGCAGCAATTGGCCCAATGGGTGACGTTAGGCGACTTTTGGCTCAAAGCCGCCATTCAGCAAGCGCTGATTCAACCGGTGCCTGGAGAGGCGATCGCGGCTGGGGAAGACCAGTCTGCCCCCTGGCCCCAGATCGTGCGGCGGGACTCCCAAGGCTACCCCAGCGACACTGGAGACCTGTGGGGCATCCCCTACCGTTGGAGTAGTTTAGCGATTCTCTATGACCCCGCCCGGCTCACCCCCCAGGATCAACCCCTAACCCGTTGGGTTGACCTGCTTAGACCAGACTTGCGCCGTCGGGTGATTTTACCTGACCATCCTCGCCTGGTACTTGGAATCGCCCTAAAAGCCGTTGGCGCCTCGGCCAATCATCCCAACCCAGAGATGGTGGTCGGGCTACAGGATATGTTGCAAAAGCTGCATCAGCAAGTCAGGGTCTACGATGCAAGCCGCTTTCTAGAGACCCTAATTATCGGCGATGCCACAGCGGTGATCGGCTGGACCGATGACATTGCTCCTGTCCTGCGCCAGCACCAATCCCTAAAAGCTGCCATTCCAACAGAAGGTACCCTGCTCAGTGCTGACCTATGGGTCCAACCAGCCACGGGTAATGATGCACTATCACCAGACGCCGTCGCTTGGGCTAACTTTTGCCTAGGCGATGACTTCGCTGATCAATTAGCGATTTATGGTCATGGGGCCGCGCCGCGCTGGTTAGGGCAAGACCGGTCCGCCTGGCCTGAGGCCCTCCAGCGTTACCCCAGCTTGATCCTCTCGCCAGAAACTAAACGCACCAGCGAATTTTTACTCCCCGTTAGCCCCGAGGCAGAAGCCCAGTACGTGGACATATGGACAGCCCTCCGATCTAACGATCTGCCTAACGACTAGCGTTGATTTCCCTGGAGTGCGGTGGCACCCCCTCGGCAACGGGGTTAAGACGTTCTCCGGCGGCGGTCAAGCTCCGCTGCATCTGGACAATTCTAGGCACATCCAGACTGGCGGCACAGACTTTTTGTTGACCTGATGACGGCTCTGAGTCGGGCTGCTCAAAAGAGAGCTGATCCAAGGGAACGGTAGCCCGGCTGGGTGCCACCGGTTCACAGGCATACACCCCAGCCAGGCGCTGATTGCGGGAACTGCCATGGAAAAATCGCAGGTCATAGTCAAAACTGCGGGCCGAGGTACCAAACTGGTTCAGTACAGCAAACCGCTCATTAAAGGACAAAGCGGCCCAAATTTGAGGGTTAACCATCACGTCAATAACTTGACGCCCTGAGTTATCAATTTTGTAGGAAATCCAAGACATCACTAGACGACGCCCCCCTAACTGGGGGGTCAACGAGTCACGGTTCCACCACATACTCGGCAACGTCATCGCCTCAGCTGACGCATGGCGGCTATCACTGGAAATGGAGCCATCTACAATCTGGCTTGAAAACGCATCCGTATCAACCAGACTGGCCGTCGGAAACAAAAGTAACTGGCAAAAGGCCTTACGTAGGGTATCAGGCTGCCCAGGCAAGTAACCGACTAAAATTTCTTGCCCAGCTGAAAGACCGTTGCGCCCCGAGATAAAGCAAGCCTGTTCGATGGTTTCTGGAGGAGCAGCCGATGCTGACCGCCCTAGTCCCGGTGCAACCACTAGAGCCACACCACCCAACAAACCCAAGAGCCATTGACTACCCCTAGGCCTCAACCTGTCCCTACCGTAGGACTGATGTGGTTGTTTGGTTTGCGGCATAACTTAACCTCTAGCCTACAGGCATGGGGGAATGAGTAATCGGGCCAGTTGGGGCAGTGTCACCGCCATGCCCTGATTTCACAGCAGGCTGGTCAAGGGAGCGAAACACTAGACGAGAACGGTGAATCTGGTCCATTTTTAAGGGTTGTCCCGCCGCGGCCTCCATCATCCACAGGACTTGCTCAGGCCGCAGTAGGTTCCCATCATTGCGGCAACTACCTACCATTTTAACAACTGTCCCAGCGTCGCTGCCCATGGCTACAGGTAGCGATTCTGTAGCAGGGACCAGGGCAATCTGGTGCAGTCGTTCCCGTAGGTTAACGGTTTGTTTCTGGCCAGATTTAGTCGTTTTATCCCACATAAAGGTCTTCATCCCTTGTACCGCCGCAATCCAATTCGGCCAATCAGCGGCTGCCGCCTGGGGATCCTCCTGACTGATGGCCAGGAAATATTCTGCCTGGTCGAGGCGCTTGGTGGCGGAGGGCTCTTGCAGTGAGACCGGCTCAACCCGGTAGAGGGGAATCTCGGGGGGCAGTTGAGCCGCTAATTGCTGACGAAAGTCTTCAGGATCCATGACGGCTTTCAACTCAAAGTCAATTACCTCGCCACTACTGGTCACCCCCAGGGGCAGGGCATTTGCCGGTGAAATTCGAGGCCCTGGGTGAAAGCCACCGGTAAAGGAAATGGGTAATCCCGCCCGGCGCAGGGCGCGATCGAACAGACGCACCAGATCCAAATGACCAATCAGGGCCATATCCCCCAGCTTGCCGAGGGTCACCCGTAACCGCTGTACCCGAGCCTGATCGGGTTTACCATGGCCGACAAACGTGGGTACCGGGGGTGGAGGTACGACCACATTGTGGCCGAAGTCAGCCCCACATACCCCACAATGGCTGCACCCTTCGAAGGAGCAGTCGGGCACTGTAGCCGCTTCTAAGGCCCGTTGCAGGTCTTGCTGTAACCAGGCTTTATCAATGCCCGTATCTAAGTGGTCCCAGGGCAGGGGAGCATCCAGCCGGGGAGCACCTCCCTGGGTATCCATCACGTTCCATTCCCCTTGGGAAACCTGGCGATATTTCCAGGACAGACCTGCCTCGTCAATCGCCTGGGTCCAAGCATTAAAGGCATTGTCTAGGCTTTCCCACCAGGCATCCATGCCAGCCCCCAGTTGCCAGGCTCGATGCACAACAGTCGCCAAACGGCGATCGCCCCGGCCGACAAAGTCTTCCATCGCCGAAATCCGCACATCGGTGAAATTCACCTTGGCCCAGCGCATGGTCTTGAACTCAGCCTGGAGCAAGGCCTGTTTCCGTAAAAACGCTTCAGTCGAAACCGTGTGCCATTGGAAGGGGGTATGGGGCTTGGGGGTAAAGTTGGAAATAGTGATGTTAAACGACAGGGACTTGCGCCCTTTGATATAGCAAGCTTGGCGCAGCCAGCGCACCGTCTCGGCGATGCCGATCACATCGGCATCGGTTTCACCAGGCAAGCCAATCATGAAATAGAGTTTGACCCGATCCCAGCCCTGCTCATGGGCCGTCTTCACCCCTTGCAGCAGCTCTTCGTTGGTCAGCCCCTTGTTAATAATGTCCCGCATTCGCTGGGTACCCGCCTCAGGGGCAAAGGTTAAGCCAGTCAGGCGAGTACCACCGACGATATGGGCAATATTTTCGTCAAACCGATCCACCCGCTGACTGGGCAGCGACAGGGAAATATTTTCGTCTTTCAGCCGGTTTTTGATTTCCACCCCCACCGCAGGTAACGCCAGATAGTCAGAGCAACTCAGGGAAAGCAGGGAAAATTCGTTATAGCCCGTCTGGCGCATACCGGTTTCAATCGCATCCACCACCGCTTCCGGTTCCACATCCCGAGCTGGCCGGGTCAGCATGCCCGGCTGGCAAAACCGGCACCCCCGGGTACAGCCCCGGCGAATTTCTACAGTCAGTCGGTCATGAACCGTCTCCACATAGGGCACCAGACCCATGGCATAGGCAGGCATGGGGGTGGCTACTCGCCGCAACACCCGCTGGGGCACGTCGGGACGATTGGGCTGCACCGAACCATCCTCAGCCATGGTGTAGAACCGAGGCACATACACCCCCGGCACCTGAGCTAAATCCAGTAGCAGCGCTTCTCGACTGAGCCCCGCTGCTTTACCCTCTTCCAACACCAGGGCAATTTCGGGAAGCAGTTCCTCACCATCCCCCAGGGCCACAAAGTCAAAAAAGTCGGCATAGGGTTCTGGATTCGAGGTAGCCGTCTGTCCTCCAGCAAAAATCAAAGGCCAGGATCCAGCCTCAACGTCAAAGCGCTCCTTTTGGGCTCGCTGTTGCCAGGTGAAGGGAATGCCAGCCAAGGAGAGCATTTCCAGGATATTGGTCGCTCCCAGTTCGTAACTGAGGCTGAAGCCCAAAATATCAAAGTCTGTCAGGTGGCGTTGCGACTCGACCGCAAATAGTGGCGTGTTGGTCTGCTTGAGCTTAGCGGCCAGATCGGCGGCGGGCAGATAGGCGCGATCGCACAGTTGGCGAGGCTGAGCATTCAGAATGCTGTACAGAATAATATGACCCAGGTTAGACGCTCCCACCTCATACACCTCGGGGTAGGTCAACACCCAACGCACGGCGGTTTCGGCCCAAGGTTTATGCACCGCCCCCAACTCATTACCTAAGTAACGAGCTGGCTTATTAATGTCAGGAGTTAGCAGGGTATCAATAGATACAGACACGATTCAATGACTCACAACGAGGCTACGGGGTTTCTTCAACCTACTATAGCGGCCAGGCCAAGAAGATGATCCGCTCAGGGCCGTAAAAAACCTGCCGTAAAAAACCTGCTGCAAGCCAAAGTTACAGCAGGTCAGACAAGGTTCAGACTGTGAGTTCAGACTGTGAAGGATAATCTGGGTCAGGACTAATGTGGACAAGCTATGCAGCCGCCGCCATTTGGGGCATAGCATCAATCATCTCAAAGGCACGATCCAGCTGGGTTAATTCAAAAATAATCCGAATACTGGGGGGTACTGTACAGAGACAGAACCGCTTCTGCTGCTGCCGTGCCTGCTTTAGAGCCGCCACCAGGGCAATCAGTCCGGCACTATCGAGGGACTCCACACCACTCATGTCAACCACCAAGCCTGAAGACAGGTCACTCTGGAGCTGCTGCACCATAGCCACCTGAAAATCTTTAGCGTTGGAAGCGTTGAGAGAACCCTGAGCTTGTACGACAGCCATAGGTCTAGTCATAGTTTGCATATTCCTATACTCCTAGTCAGCCCAAGAAAATTGTTAACAACTGTTAAAGCTACGATCTAATATCTACGACAGTAAGTGTTTTCACTGTAAAACACCTAACTTTATCCAGGGAATTAGTCTGAACTTGATAAAACTGCTGATCGTGTGCAGATCCTGTTAACCACCAACCTCCGTGAATTCACTGACTATACTGGTATACCTTGATTCAGCGAGTGATTTAAATCACTTATTTCCTGAACTAAGCTCACATTGGATCATGAAGGCTATCACCCCCCTAATGGCTAAAGCTTTAGACAATGTCAGTACAACATTCACTTATATGACTAATATCTATGAGCCAGATATCTATGCATCAAACCTTCTCTATCCGTCATCTGGTTGAAAAGGCCCTCCATATTGGGCTCTTGACCCCTGATATCGAGCAGGGAATTAACACCGAGCTATCTCGCCTAGGGTATTTACCCGTAGGTGACTCAGAAGCTTTAGAGCTGCTTATGAGCGAAATGGACGCTGGCCGGATTCGCTTAGTTCCAAGAAATACGCTAAACACGCTTTGGGTGGATGACACTTGGGGACTGGCCCCGTGACATCCCGTAAGTGCCGCCCCCTAGATGTTGTCTTGTAGCCTGCATTATTGATGAGGGTCAGGGAGGTAATCACTCCAGCTTGGCTATCTTCATGAAAAATTTATCAAATTCGAGGGTTCTAGCCCAGCTGTCACCTATACCAAGTCCAGATCTGGAGTTTTCCCACAGGCAGAACTCCAGATCTGGACTTGGATTTGGTTTAGATCGCTGGCCCTACCCAAGGGTCGTCACCGGCAGGCGCTAGTCCTGACTGGCAGATATTTAGCAACCCTGGCTGAAGGTCAGGGCTAGGGGGTCCGCAACAATTGGCCGACTTATGCCTGAGGATACTGATCGATGTCATCGTTGGACTCACCAGATTGCTGCTGAGATCAGGCCTGGAGTCAGGCGCGATCGCGGTTATCTAAAGCATTGGATACCTGGGATGGACAAAAACTGGCGACAAATTGCTGCAGTTGACGCAAAGGAGTGACATCGGCAGGTTGGGGGTGACCAGAGATAGAGCACTTCTGTCCCTGCAAGCTCAGAAACGGTAGCACATCCTCATCCAAAGCCAGGCGAAATGGGTGGATGGGCCAGATCAAGTCGGGTATGACCGGTTGTCTGGCAGCATCGCTGATATCCGAAGCATCAAACCATGAGGATGCATACAAGATGGGCGGCTGTTCGGGGGCAGCCAAAACCAAAGGTCGTACCCAACAAACCTGGCGATCGCGGATAACCTGAATAACTTCAGCATATAATCGAGTTCCTTGCCACTCCAAAAACACAATTTGATGCGGGATCAAGGTCTCGGCATTAGGACTCTCCCGGACTGGATCGGGAGTTGACTTAAGATTCGGGGTAGAAGACTCTGGCACAGCGGTATCAAGATGACAATCCGATATACCCTCTATGGTAAAAAAAATCGCGTCAAGAAATTCGCGCCTAAGTATCCATCGCTCCCAATTTCCTGCCCTGACAATGGGCCTTGATTGTAGGGATAGGTCATCTCACATCAGGCCAGACAAAGGCGTCGCCGTTTTCAAGACATTGCCCGGGTTGGTATTTACCCTTGACCCAAGGGCGACAATCAGCCTAGGGTAAAGTTTTATGATGAGATAAAAATGTCCCTGGAGTTCATCCTTTATCCAGCTGAAGAGGGATTGCCGTGTCTGTCGAAACCATAGAGCGGAGTACAACCTCCACTGTCCGCAAGCCAGCACCCCGCTATCGGGTGCTACTTCATAACGATGACTTCAACTCAATGGAGTACGTGGTGGAATCACTGCTGAAGATTGTACCTAGCTTAACCATGCCCCAAGCGGTCGACATTATGATGCAGGCTCACACCGCTGGAGTCGCACTGGTGATTACCTGTGCCTTGGAACATGCTGAGTTCTACAGCGAAGGGCTGAAGACTTTAGGGTTAACCAGTACCATCGAACCAGACGAATAGTATGAGTGCGTAAATGGCGATCGCGGCCTCGAAGTTAGCCAAATCGTCCTCTCCAGTGCGGGTCTTTGCCTTCTTGGGATTAGTGGCTATGGTTTGGGCCCCAGCCGCCCTGCCCCTGTATTGGCTCTCAGCCCAGGGAAGGTTACCCGGCGGCGATTTATTTCCCACCGCGCTGCTCTATGTCGTGTTCCTGGTTGTACTCCCCCGATGGCTACGGCGGGTGCATAGGGTGGCAAAACCCTGGCGGCAGGTAGGCTTTGTCGGATTAAAGCCTTTACTGCAGGGGATGGGGCTTGGCGGGATCACCGGTCTACTGAGTCTAGCGCTGCTGGTGCTGGTGCAATTGGGATTAGGTTGGGCTAGACTCAGGCCCGACCTGGGCTGGGAGTTGGTTGGCATCGGCTTAGCAGGGGCAATCACGGCCCTTGCTGTGGGCTGGTCAGAAGAAATTTTGTTTCGTGGCTGGTTGTTGTGGGAACTTGAACAGGGCGGCTCGCTCAGTGGGGCGTTAACCATCAGCAGCCTGATCTTTGCCTTGGCCCACTTTATCAAGCCCCTAGATGTGCTTTTGGCTATGCTGCCCCAGTTCTTGGGGTTACTGTTGCTGGGTATCGTCCTAGTTTGGGCCCGACGCATTCCCCTAGATTCAGCTGCTACAACTGGACTCGGCCACCCGGTAGGACTCCACAGTGGCTTAGTGTGGGGCTACTATCTGGTGAATGTGGGGCACCTGATTACCCCCACTGGGGCAGTTCCTGCCTGGGTGACAGGGCTAGACGATAATCCTCTGGCAGGCCTATTGGGCTTAGCCCTTTTGAGCTTGCTAGGCGGCATATTTTACCGCTGGTCTCAACCACCCCAGTAGGGATTCATCAGTTCAGTAGTTCAGTAGGGATTAGGGGCCGCCCATGTCAGCCAATCAGGCCAGCTAACGATGGGTTACCCCTTCCCCTTTAAACCCGGCCAAGCCGATGGCTAACTCGCCAACTCTTTCACCTTGGCGATAATGCCCGCCGGGTCAATCCCCTGGTGGGGGTACTGCTCCCACAGTCCACCGCTACCTTCTTCATGGGTGCCCAAATGGGCAAATTTGGGGGTATAGCCCCGCTCTAGCAACCAGGAACCAAACCGACTGCCCAGACCAGTGCGCCGGTTAAAGGCCTCCGTCACCAGGACAAAGGGGGCTTGGCCCAGCTTGGCCATCATCGCTTCATCCACAACGTTGAGGGTGGCTTTGTTAATGAGCCCCACGTCAATCCCCTCTTGCTTTAGGCGCTCTACCGCATCTAGAGCGCGATAGAGGGAATCACCAAACGTCACAATGTAACCAGCCGTCCCTTCCCGGATCACCTCGTCCTTACCCGGAGTAAAGGTGTAGTCACCGCCAAACATGTCATTGCCATCGGCATCAAGAATCATCGGCACCTTCGAGCGGGTCGAAAAGATAAACCGCAGGCCAGGGTCGTTAAAGACCCCCTTGACGCAGGCTTTCATCTGGTTAGCATCGGCCGGAAAATAGAGACGGGTTTCGTAGCCATCGTCTAAGCCGTTATCGGCAAACATGTTGTTAATGCCAAAGTGACAGGTATTGTCAGCCATGTCGTCGATACCAGCATGGGAGAAGTGGCACAGCAGGTTGGAATAATTCAACCGGGCCATGGTGATTTCGGAAATACACATTTCCAAAAAGGCACTAAAAGTGGCAAAAATCCCTTGCTTACCCTTTTCCATGCCAAAACCAGCCGCCGCTGACAGGTTACCCCGCTCTTGAATCCCCCCGCTGATGAACACTTCCGGGTGGGCTTTGCGAATTTGGGCCAATCCACAGGAGCCTTCTAGATCGCTATCCACCACTAGCACACTGGCTTTTCGGGTGGCTTCGTCCATGGTCCCCAACACCTCAACCACCGCATCGCCAAAAACGTTGCGGTTAGCCCCCAGTTTGTCGCTAGATCCCAAAAATTGATAGGTGTTCTTGGGCTTCTCGATTCCCTTCAGGACCTCAACGGCGGCCGTGTGTCCCTTGGCCTCTAGGTATTTGACGGCAGCATCCACAGGCACCACATCATGGCCATGGGTAGTACCTTCTATGCCATCAATGCCAACGGCCATGGCTCGCTTATTCACAATGGCCACAGGACCAGGGGTATTGATGGCTTGACAGATATTGGCGTAGAGGCTGTCGATGTCTTCCCCATCCCCTTCCAGGACCGTCAAGCCATGGCCCTCTAGGGTTTGCTTGACGCTGTAGCCTCCCATGTAATGGGAGGGGTGGCCCGCAATGGTGACATCGTTGTCGTCAATCAGCAACTTGACATTGACATGGTTAGCCACTGCAAACCGAGCTGCTTCCGCATCATTGCCCTCCTGCTGAGAGCCATCCGATCCGAGGCAAAAGACAGCCTTACCAGGGTTGGCCAAGGCTACACCGTTAACATAGGGCCACATGTGCCCTAGACGACCTGAGCTAAACTTAACACCAGGGGTTAGCCCGAGTTCAGGGTGACCCGGCAGCTTTTGGTGGGCTTCCCGATAGCGCATCAGTTGTTCAGCGGGCATGTCCCCATTCAAGACCGCCATCAGGTATTGGGTGGCGACCCGGTGACCCGCTTCATCAAAGAAAATGGGCACATACTTTTCCCCAGTTCCCCGAAACAGGGCATCCAGAATCATCACCTCAGGCACAGTGTCGTAGGGACCACCCGTGTGACCGCCCACTCCCCGGGCGGCCCCAGTGGCCGTGAAAAACACAATGGCGTCACGACAAAGCTGAATATTGGCCTTTAGGGCACTGCGCTGGTCGTCGGTCAGGGTAGGATTTGAAGCATCTAAAGAAATTCGCTGGTAAGCGCCCAGATCAATGGGAAAGCTGGTCATAGTAGTTGTCCTAAGGGGCTGATGTGCAGAAAAGCGTGGCACAAGTCAAGTGTGGTCAGAAGCAAGGCTGCTGCCTAAGGGCGGATATTAAGATCCGTTACTTCTATCATTCAATACTGTGGGATCGGTGTGAAGGTTTTCGCTAAGAGTTGGTTAAGCCGGAGCTGCTGTTTAGGGTATAGCGTGAACCGGGTTGACTCACTTCTACCACGGGGCCAATGTATCTGAGCTCCTATCTGGCTGCAACTTATCCTCCAATCCTGCTCAGAAACAGGCTGGAGAGTCAATCTCATGCCTTATACCAATTCCTTGATTGACCGCTACACTTAGCCCTCACCCCAAACCCCTCTCCCAAAGCTGGGCGAGGGGCTTTGAAGCTGTAGGTTTTGTAGTCTCAACCTGGAGAATCGATATTATCGCTGTCAACAGCAACCCAAAAGATCCCAGGCAGCATTTTAGGAATGCTGCCTGGGGCATTTAATGATCCGGATTAACCCTCAAGCGTTGAATCCAGCCTGGCTGACCAGTTATGACTGCTCAGGGGCAGTCTCTGCTTGACCATGGCTACGCTTACGCCAAGCGGCAACGCCCATGCCAATTAAGCCGGGCAGCAACGCAGGCGTGGGAATAGCCCTAGGGTCTGAATCGTTTTCAAGCATGCCAACATTTTTGAGACTATCCTGGGTTTCCCCTTGAGACTGTTGGTTGTCTGGAATTTGTTGGACTTCATCGCTACGGCTAGGGCAACCGGCCAGCCCTAGGGATGTGATAGCAACCAAGCATATTAGTGTTTTCGACATGGAAAATCTCCTCATTAAGCATCTGGATTTGGGTATGTCAACGTAAAGACGAGTAGATGTTGATAGAAGCCCTGAGGCGTTCTCTGACTCGGGCAGAGAACGGCGTAGCTTACACCCAACTCAAACGCAGGAGGTAGACACAGTGCCCTGAATCACAAATGACTTAGACGCTGACCAAAGAGCATCATCACAAGGAGTCTTGTCAACGGAAAGCACAAGGCCATGACTCAGTAATTTCTCTCTTGACCATCATCGTTTAAGTCTTTGCTATGTTCCCTAATTTGGCATCCCTTGACCTCTAATACGTGAAGTCAAGGGAATTTTTGCCGACGAAACTATAAATGTTGAGTTAAGCCGCTACGTAATCCTATGGACGTACACCTGTCCAGCTTAGCTAAACCCCTGGCCCAAAGCCTTCGACATCGGGCTAGGGGTTTACCTGAATTTGGGGTATGGATTTGGCTGGCATTGCCCTTCTGACTCCTAGCTCCTGACGTCTATTACGGGCATAGCTTCCCGCCTTAAGGAATAGGCCGACTAACCTCAGGCGATCGCCCCCTGAAGCCCAAACCTTAAGAAAGCCCTCCCAAAACCCTGCCTCGCCCCATAGTCTTGGCATCCTATAAGTTAGTCTTGTCAGTAATGGGCAGAGATATGGCCACAACCAATTCCTGGCCTCGTCAAT
>SLIY01000232.1 GCA_007135385.1 Leptolyngbyaceae cyanobacterium CSSed165cm_216 | reverse complement strand
CATCCAGGGTACCGGGGGCATCTTGCACCTTGAAGTGCAGCTTCCAGTTGTCGTAGCGCATGGCCAGCAGGTCGCCGTCGTCAGAGAAGTAGAAGAACTCCTGACGGGGGCTTTCGGGGGTCTGGCCCGTTAGGTAAGGCAAAGCATTATAGCCGTCCAAATGCACCTTAAAGTTCCGCCCAGCGGCCTTGTAGCCAGTGAGCAGCTTGTCCTTCACCTCTGGGGCTCCAGCGACGGCCAGGAAGGTGGGCATCCAATCTAGGTGGGACATGATGTCGTTAGACACGGTGCCGGGTTCGACATGTCCCGGCCAGCGCACCATGGCCGGAATCCGAAAGGCTCCTTCCCAGCCGGAGTTTTTCTCATTGCGGAAGGGGGTCATGGCCGCATCGGGCCAAGAGTTCATGTGGGGACCGTTGTCGGTGCTATAGAAGACGAGGGTGTTTTCGGCCAGGCCCAGTTCATCCAACGCATCGAGGATTTGGCCCACGTTGTTATCGTGGTCCATCATCACATCGTGGTAAGGCGATTGCCAGCGTCCGGCCTGCCCCACGCTTTCGGCCTTGGGGTGGGTACGGAAGTGCATGTGGGTAAAGTTCGTCCACATAAAGAAAGGCTGACCCGCTGCTGCCTGCTTTTTCAGGTAATCCACGGAGCGATCGGCGATGTCGTCGTCGATGGTTTCCATCCGCTTTTTGGTCAGCGGGCCGGTGTCTTCAATCCGGCCATCGGCGAAGGTGTGCAGCACCCCCCGGGGGCCAAAGCGCTTGGCAAAGTTAGGAAATTCTTGGGGATTGGGGTAGTCGGGCAGTTCGGGTTCTTCCTCGGCATTGAGGTGGTAGAGGTTACCGTAGAACTCATCAAAGCCGTGGTTGGTGGGTAAAAATTCGTCCTTGTCGCCCAGGTGGTTTTTGCCAAATTGGGCGGTGGCATAGCCCTGGGCCTTCAGCAGTTCGGCAATGGTGGGATCCTCAGGCCGCAGGCCGAGATCAGATCCGGGCAGGCCCACTTTGCTCATGCCCGTGCGAAACACACTCTGCCCGGTAATAAAGGCGGCTCGTCCGGCGGTGCAGCTCTGTTCGCCATAGTAGTCGGTAAAAAGCACCCCTTCCTGGGCGATGCGATCAATGTTGGGGGTGTGGAAGCCCATCAGCCCCTTGGTGTAGGCGCTAATGTCGCTCTGGCCAATGTCGTCACCCCAGATCACCACAATGTTGGGCTTGGTGGGGGCGGTTGTCGGCGCGCCAGAGGTGGTACTCGCCGAGGAAAACGGGGCGGCCATGGCCTGACCATTCCCCAACCCCAGCCAGCTAGCGGGGGACAGGATCAGAGCGCACGCCAAGGCTCCAGCGATCAATCGAGTCAGGAGGCCAGGGGGGCTAAATCCCCCGCTGAGCCTATCCTGCGAAGGCGGATTTCTCATAGGGTGGTTATCTCCATTCCGTGGTTCTTAAATCAACAAGGCCAATCAACCGTGATTGAGCGGATTGTACGCTGAGCCTTGCAGCGTCACTATTCAAAAAACGCAAGTTTAGTACGTCCTCCCCTAGGCAAGGCTCTATGGCTGTACTAGAGATGGGTCAGGCCATCCGCTTCATACCCCGGACTTCCCTGGTGCGGTCATCTTTAACTAAGACGGAAATACCGTCTGGATTTTTATTGGGCAGGTTCACCAGGTAGTCCATAATCGCCTGCCACTCCTTAATTTCTCGGCTGGCGGCATTGATCGCAGCCAGGTCGGCATTGAGATGGGTGGTGGCGGGCAAGACGTAGGGACTGGTCGATTCCCTGGGGTCAACGATCGCTTCGGCCTTGCGGGTGAGGGGGCTGCCATCGGCTTTTTTGGGCTGCAGGGGTAACGCACCTTTGCTGAGCTGGGGAATATAAACCAGAATTGAGCCGACATACAAACTGGTGGCAAAGCTATAGAGGGTTGGGGCGTCTAGATCGAGGGGTGCGTAACCGTCATCCAAATTGCCCAGTTCTAGGGCGGTGACTTGGTCAAACCGGGGGCGGCTAGGGTCGTAGTAAAACCGCAGACCCGATGTTCTGGGGTAATACTCCCCAGGATGATTGGGGTCATCCATCAGGAGAAATTCCAGAATATTTTTCAACTCCGCCGCTGTGAAATAGCCCTTGACCAGGGCGCTGCCGGCGGTGGGGTCCACAATGCCGTTACCGAGGGGGGCCAGAGCAAAGATGTCATACGCCGTTTGCACCCCGGTGTTGCCCTTGGTCAGCCCAGCCCGGATGGCACCGTTGGCCGTAAAGGCAATTTGGCTGTTGGTCGCCAGGCGCAGGGCGTCCGTCACCACGTTGGCCAGGGGGGTGCCCGAATCAATATCCGTGTAGTCCATGGGCCAGTCTTCGGCGACGACCACCAGGGGTTGGGTAGTCGCATAGCCGCGGGGGGCAAAGGTGATCTCTCCAGACCGCTGCAAGAAGCTTTCCACTTTGGCCTGAATGGCTGGATCGCCCTGAATTTGGTCATCTACGGGAATCAGTCGGTAGGACTCCACTGTCACCCGGCCATCCTCTAGGCTGAACACCAGCTCGCCCAGGTGTTCGCCATACTTGCCGGTCTGCACCACAGGGCGGTGATCGACTAAGAGGGGCTGCCGCAATTCACTATGGGTATGGCCACCAATCACCACATCCAACTCTGGGATGGCGGCTAGCAGGTTCAGATCTTCTCCCCGGAACGGCCCATCGGGTCGCTTCACCACGCCACCGTGGCTGAGGGCGATCGCCACATCGACCTGTTCCTCCTGCTTCAGCCGTTGCACCGCCGCCTTGGCGGTTGCGATCGGGTCGCCAAAGACAACCTCGCCCACATCAGCGGCATATTTAAAGGCGTCGTAGCCCATGATCCCCACCAAGCCAAACCGCAGGCCACCCCGCTCAATCACCCGGTAGGGCTGGAGCACCCCCCGCTGGGCCAGCGCTTGCAGGTCGGTTAGGCGTTCAGACTCGGCACTAACATCGCTGTTGGTCACGATGATGGCCGGGACAGCACCAGCCTCAGCCGCCTGCTTGATCGCCTGACCCAGGCCATCCGGCCCCAGGTCAAACTCGTGGTTGCCAAAGGTGGTGGCGTCGTAGCCCATGTTTGCCATCAGTTGTAGTTCGGCTCCCAGCTCGCGACAGGCGGCGGCCACAGCGGTGCCC
Organism: Leptolyngbyaceae cyanobacterium CSSed165cm_216; assembly: GCA_007135385.1. Taxonomy (GTDB): domain Bacteria; phylum Cyanobacteriota; class Cyanobacteriia; order Phormidesmidales; family Phormidesmidaceae; genus Nodosilinea. The sequence goes on along the minus strand of SLIY01000232.1, from coordinate 1,368 downwards.
ATGCTAAAGTCCCCCGCATCCAGCACCAGAACAGGGCCAAGCTGCTCTAGTGCGGCTTTACGTTGAGCAATCAACGCTCCCAGGCGGGCATAGCCACCCTTGGTTTGGTCATCCCCCAACTTAAGCGGCGTGTAGTCTCGCAACGGCCCCACCCCCACCACGTTAGAGTGCATGTCGTTGGTGTGGAGGATGGAAAACACTTGCTTACCTGGGGTGGCCGCGAGGGCTTCTAGAGCATGGGAAGACAACATAACGGCAGGCGCTATGGCCAGAGAGGTTTTCAAAAAGGTACGGCGATTTAGATCAGAACTTTGCATTAGAGTCAACCCTCAGTACCCCCAAGCAGCAATTCTCATTTTGGTAAATGGGCCGTTCGCCCTGAGCCTGTCGAAGGGTGAACGGGCTTGCTCCCTCAGGGAGCCCCTGCGTGTTTCATGTCGCTTGCGAAACGACAAGTTCAGCCTGAGCGGTCTTTCGTCAATCAGTCAAGTCATACTGAGAATTGCTGACCCCCAAGCCGTTCGGATCAAATCAGCAAAATTGTACGCTGAGCCTTTCAGCGCCACTATTCAAAAAACGCAAGTTAGGAGGGCGACAGTCGCTTGTATCGGCTGCGCTAGGCCGCGTCACACCGCATCGAAGGCTTATCCTGCATCGGTTACGCGGCGTTCACCCAGCCTACCTAGGAGATGTATCAGGCCATCAGGCCTAGCTAGATGTCGGAAGTCAGGGTTAATCCACGATTAACGAAATGATGGCTGTCGATTGGGTAGTCAGCACATGTCTTAACCGAGCGCTTCATCCAGTTAACGGTGAAGTTGTGCGGCGGCAGATAACCTTGAACTCTCACCAGTAACCTTTATACCGTCCGCACCAACAACATTATGTTAGCTGGCTTGTCTCACCGATTCCTCCTGCCCATACCACGGCTTATTCTCCATCCAGCAATTTCTGAATGATGCGGCGGGATATACGAAAGTTTGTCTGTTGCAGTCGAGCGATCGCATCTGCCAGATCAATAAGCCCTTGACTTGAAGCATCATCTAGAATTCCGAGGGTGCCGATAATTGGAATTCCCCGATCGCTGGCAATCCGTCGCCCTAAGCGTTCATCGATAATCAGCAAATCTGCTGGCAGGGTTTGAGCCAGAGTAATCGCGGCCTGTTCACCGGGATCAAGAGCATTGAGAGTTTCATCAATCCCGGAAACAGTTTGAACGACAAGCCAAGGGGGAGGATTGGCAATCCATTGACGAAGAACCAGTGGTGCAGAGGGATCGAGCATTTCATCCCGAACTACATCGGGAATGATGACTTGCTGAAATAGTCGGGGAAGCAGGTCAATCTGGTCAAGCAACAGCAGATAGTT
>SLIY01000027.1 GCA_007135385.1 Leptolyngbyaceae cyanobacterium CSSed165cm_216 | reverse complement strand
TCCGTCACTCCTCTTCTGCTGTCTCAAGGGTAACGAATCCTCAAACCTCTATCCCTAGCGTTCTGTCAAGTACGATTTATACCAAATTAGATGCGATTACCCTGCTGCCCACCCTACGAAAGCTATGATCGCTGGCTGAAAGTGGGAATCTGCTTTCTCGGAAACCGCCTAAGTAATTAGGTGGACAAAAATAACTGTTAGACTTCAGCCAGTACTTGGGCAAACTGGTTGTAACAGGGGCCACCCAGGGCTCAGGGTGTACGGTCTAAGCTGTATGGCTTACGGTCTAAGGTTGACGGCAAACCGTAAACCTCAATACTTGTCATTTTTAGCCTAGTGGTTGGGTCGTCTGGTGAAAACTATCCCAGTCAACAAGGCTGAGAAGCACGCTGACAATATCAAGCTGCTGGGTGCGCAGCTATAGACGTCCTCAACTTCGGAGAATTGGGAGAATACAGAATGATCGTTCTGCTGTGGGTATTGCTAGCTATAGGCGTTGGAAGTTTGGCCTTTATAGTCCGACTGCTCTACATTATCGGCGCGATTTGGGAAGCGGCGGAACAGGACGATCGCCCTTGGGAGACGTTCACCTTGCCGCAGTCTACAACGGCAACTCCGACAACGCTGGACAGCCCTAGCACTGTGTCTCAGACGCATTGTACTTGACGGTCAGCATCTGGGCGAGTTTGTCCCAGGGTAGGGCCGCGTAGGTAGGGCCGCGCTCTTGACACTTGCATCCTACGCCAAGTTTCCATTCACAACCTTGACAGGGGAGATCTGCAGCATCGATTGGCCATTCAAGTAGCCGCATCGGTCGGTACACTATATCTTTGTCTTTAGTACTTTAATGTTTAGTACTTAGACGTTAGTAGTCCCTGCGCTCCAGGTTTTGTGATGACGGCCACTATTCCCACCCTCTCCGCCCAGTACGACCCCACCCAAACCGAGGCCAAGTGGCAAGCCCAGTGGGAAGACAAACAGGTATTTAAAGCGGACCCCGATCATCCCGGTCAGCCCTTCTGTGTGGTAATTCCGCCGCCAAATGTGACTGGCAGTCTGCACATGGGCCACGCCTTTGAAAATGCCTTGATTGATACGATTGTGCGCTACCAGCGGATGGCCGGGCACAATACCCTATGGCTGCCAGGCACTGACCATGCCAGCATTGCGGTGGCCACCATCCTGGACCGCCAGCTGCAGGCTGAGGGCATTAGTAAAGAAGACCTGGGCCGCGATCGCTATCTAGAGCGCGCCTGGCAGTGGAAGGTGGAATCTGGCGGCAAGATCGTTAACCAACTGCGCAAGCTAGGGGTTTCCGTGGACTGGTCCCGGGAGCGGTTCACCATGGATGAGGGGCTATCCCATGCCGTACTCACGGCGTTTACCCAACTCTATGAGGAAGGGCTAATCTACCGGGGCAACTACATGGTCAATTGGTGTCCCGCCAGCCAGTCAGCGGTGTCGGACCTGGAGGTCGAACAAAAAGAGGTGGATGGCAACCTCTGGCATTTTCGCTACCCCTTCACTGACAATTCTGGCTATGTGGAAGTAGCCACCACTCGGCCTGAAACCATGCTGGGGGATACGGCGGTGGCGGTTAACCCCAACGACGAGCGCTACCAAGGGTTGATTGGTAAAACCTTGATGCTGCCGATTGTGAATCGCGAGATCCCAGTGATTGCCGACGAGTACGTGGATGCCGAGTTTGGCACCGGTTGTGTCAAAGTCACCCCAGCCCACGATCCCAACGACTTTGCCATGGGCCAACGTCACGATCTGCCGATGATCACCGTCATGCATAAAGACGGCACCATGAACGAGCAGGCGGGGCCGTTTACTGGGCTGGATCGGTTTTCAGCTCGCAAAGCGGTGGTGCAACGGCTGGATGAGGAAGGATTTTTGGTCAGGGTGGAGGACTACCACCACACGGTACCCTACAGCGATCGCGGCAAAGTGCCCGTCGAACCCCTCCTCTCCACCCAGTGGTTCGTCAAAATTCGGCCCCTAGCCGACAACGCCCTCGACTACCTGGATAACCATCAAGATCCCAAGTTTGTGCCAGAGCGCTGGACCAAGGTCTACCGCGATTGGTTGGTGAATTTAAAGGACTGGTGCATTTCTCGGCAACTGTGGTGGGGGCACCAAATTCCCGCTTGGTATGCGGTCAGTGAAACTGGCGGTGAAATCACCGACCACACCCCGTTTGTGGTGGCCACCACCGAAGATGAGGCTAAAGCTAAGGCGGCCCAACGTTTTGGCGAGTGGGTAGACCTAGTGCAGGACCCCGACGTGCTAGACACCTGGTTTTCCTCTGGTCTCTGGCCCTTTTCTACCATGGGCTGGCCCGACCAATCGGCTAAAGACCTACAGACCTATTACCCTACCACCACCCTGGTCACGGGCTTCGACATCATCTTTTTCTGGGTGGCCCGCATGACCATGATGGCCGGTCACTTTACCGACACCATGCCCTTTGAGACCGTTTACATTCACGGCCTGGTACGGGATGAAAACAACAAAAAAATGTCGAAGTCGGCCAACAACGGCATCGACCCGCTGGTGCTGATTAACAAATACGGTACCGATGCTCTACGCTATACCCTAATTCGTGAAGTCACCGGGGCCGGCCAAGACATTCGCCTGGAGTACAACCGCAAAACTGACGAATCAGCCTCTGTGGAGGCTTCTCGTAACTTCACCAACAAACTGTGGAATGCGGCCCGGTTTGTGATGATGAATCTGGAAGGCCAGTCCCCAGCAGACTTAGGCGTTCCCGATCTGACCCAGGTTGACCTGGCCGATCGCTGGATTCTCTCCCGCTATAACCAGGTGGTTAACAGCGTGCGCCACCACCTAGACGCCTACGGTATGGGGGAAGCTGCTAAAGATCTCTATGAGTTTACCTGGGGTGACTTTTGCGACTGGTACATTGAACTGGTCAAACCTCGCCTGCAAAGTGAGGGGGCTTCTAAGCGGGTAGGCCAACAGACCTTGGCCTTTGTGCTGGATGGCATCCTGAAGCTGCTGCACCCTTTCATGCCCCACATTACCGAAGAGGTGTGGCACACCCTCACCCAGGTGGGCAACGACCAATTTTTGGCGGTGCAGCCCTATCCCACCCCCTTCCCTGGTTTGGTGGATGAGGGGCTGGAGCAGCAGTTTACCCTGGTGTTTAACACGGTGCGAACGGTGCGTAACCTGCGGGCCGAAGCCGGTATCAAACCCAGCGTTTGGATTGAAACTATCTTAGAAAGTGACAATCCCGAAGAACGGCATATTTTGCAGGCCACCGCTGACTACGTTAAAGATTTGGGCAAAATTGACACCCTGGTGATTTTGGGGGGGCAACAACCAGTCTCGACGGCCCACTCGCCAGATTCCACCACCCCTACCTCTGAGGCTGTCAGCAGTCCGATGCACACCGCTTGGCATAGCCTACAGCCCTGGCTCGAACAACCCCTACACTATGCCAACTCATTTTTGGCCGATGTCCGCCGCCCAGTCCTTAGCCTGCTGTTGATTTTTGCGGGTCTGGTGGGGTTGAAATTTGCGAGTGCCGTGGTCCACGCCGTAGATACCACCCCGCTGTTTGGCCCACTGATGGAGCTGGTGGGAATTTGGGTGGTCGCTACGTTTGTCCGCCGCAACCTGCTCACGGCTGGCGATCGCCGGCAGTTGGTCCGCTCCTATCAGGCGTGGCGCAAATCTATCGTGGGGGACAGTCAACCTCAGGCTGGGTCTACCTCTCTGCCGTCGGAATCCTCACCCGAGACTCAGGTGCTGCCCCCTGCAGCTAGTACCGCCGCAGAACCAACCGCAGAACCAGATCGCAAGCTGTTTGCTGGGGTCACGGGCACGGTTCAGGTGCTGATTCCCCTGACCGGTGTCGTGGATGTGGATGCCCTGCGCGCTAAGGTGGAAAAAGACCTGGCCAAGGTGGACGGGGAAATTAAGTCTCTGGCTGGGCGACTCAGTAACCCCGGCTTTGTGGACAAAGCCCCCCCTGATGTGGTGCAAGGGGCGCGGGATGCTTTAGCTGAAGCGGAAACCCAGGCGGCCATTTTGCGATCGCGCCTAGCCATGTTGTAAGTCTGCCACCTGATCCCATGAGCAGAGAGGCGTTCTATGACAGTATCAGCGTCAACCATTCTGACCGCAGAGGAGTATTTGGCCTATGATGACGGGACCGATACTCGCTATGAGTTGGAAGACGGGATCTTAGTTGCAATGCCACCTGAGTCCCCTGAAAACTGTGCCATTGCTCGCTATTTATTTGTGGAGCTGTTGAAAGTTTTCCCGGTTCCCTGGGTGGCCTATAAGGACTTAGAACTTGAGGTCACCGGGCGGCGAGCAAAATATCGTTTGCCAGATCTGGCGGTGCATACCGAAGCCTCTCAGCAGGCCCTGTCAGGCTATTCGCGCAATACCTTGACCCGCAACATGCCGCCCCCCGCCCTGGTGATTGAGGTGGTTTCCCCAGGGGAAGTGAATCGCTCCCGTGACTATCGCCACAAACGGACTGAATATGCCGCGAGGGGGATTGCTGAATATTGGATAGTTG